>JBDTAR010000029.1:0-14890 GCA_039924545.1 Nakamurella sp.
CTGGCGATACCTCTCGCTGTACCTGTTGTCGCTGCTCGGTGGGTCCGCGTCCGTCATGCTGTTCGCTGGGGTGACGTCGGCCTCGGCGGGCGCCTCCGGGGCCATCTTCGGACTCATGGGCGCGCTCGTGGTGACGCTGAAACGGCTGAAGCTGGATATGCGGCAGGCCGGCATCATCATCGCGCTCAACGTGGTCGCCACGTTCGCGATACCGGGCATTTCCTGGCAGGCGCACGTCGGCGGCTTGGTGGTGGGAGCGCTGGTCGGCGCTGGCTTGGTGTACGCGCCGGCGAAGGATCGGCTGCGCTGGCAAATTGGCACGTGCGTGGGCGTGGCGGTGCTGCTGGTCGCCGTGTTCGTCGTGAAGGATATGGCCCTCGGCGACTGGGTGTGCACGGGTACGACCGCACCTAGCGGATCCTGCTACTTGTTGCGGTCTTGAGCTCGGCGAGTCCTAGCCCCGTCCAAGGTGCGGACCGATTGTGAGGGTGCGGACGCTATCGCGCACGCACCCTCACAATCGGTCCGCACCCTCACAATCGGTCCGCACCCTGGGTGAGCAACCTGTAGGCGCCCTGCAATCACGGGCGGGCTCTACTGCAGCGGCTTCGGAGCGCGGAGTCGGGACAGTGCCCGGCCCACGGCTTCCGGATCGGCGCCGAGCTCAAAAGCTCCGAACGCGATCAATTCCGTGTCAGGCGTGTCGCCATCGGTAGCGCTATTCGTATCGTCTTTGCCGCTGCCGGGGTGAACGTCGGTCCGAACGTCGATCTCAAGGGAGGCGCGGCGTTTGCTGAGCCGACCGGTATGCGGCGTCGAAATCGAATCGACATCGGCCCACTCGAGGGTACGCGTGTGCACGATGCCGGTAATCGTCATCCCCCGCGCGTCGGCACTAAGCCGCACCCGCATCCGGATCAACGCCGCCGCCACCAGGAGTCCCACTACGGCGAGTGTTGCAGCAACCAGTCGGTTCTCCGGATTGGAATCGCCAAAGTGCCAGGCGATACAACTCGCGGCGACCGCTAAAGAAACCCAGCGCAGACGCCGATCAGGACCCCAACGACGGATAACTGGCTGTGGCTCAGTGCCAGCAGAAAAGTTATCCACAGAAGTTATCCACCGTGGGGACTACTTACAACCGTGTCATTCACCATGCCGACCTGCGCGAAATCACCGGCAGTGACACGGCAGTTAGCGCCAGCGCATTGTCATGATGAGGCCCACGATCATGACCGCGAACCCACCGGCGAAGTTCCAGTTGTGCAGACCGCTCATACCGGGGATCGAGTTGGGCCACAGGTAGTACGCCACCAGCCACACCAGACCGAGCACCATCAGCCCGACCATGATGCCGATGTACAGGGGGCTCGATGGCCCGGCAACTTTTGCGCGCGCCGTATTCGCAGCGAGCGCTGCGGCTGCCGCGTGCGAAGCGACTGCTTGCGGCTTCTTACGAACCTTGGACTTTGGCACGTGATCCCTCCGAGCTGCATGGATAACTTTATTAGGTAGCCTACGGTGTTGGCTTCTTCGAGAAAAATGCCACCGCAAAGACTCCATAATAGTCGGAGGTAATCACTGGTGAACGATCCGAGCGTGCCGGAGCATGAAAAGGACTCGGCGGGCAGCGATTCGACCGAGTATGACGCTGCCCGTGCCGAGGCAGCGCCGGAACCTGCATCGCAGGCCCCGGATGACACTGCTTCGCAGGTCGCGGATGGTGCGGTGCCCGACGGCAACGTCATACATGATGGCTCTGAAGTTGCCGATGGTCGAGCTGCCATAGGCGGAGGTGACGCTGGCGACTCATCGCCAGAGATGGTTCGGCCGGAGGCGCACACCCGCGCAGAGCGGCGCACGGTTGCGCGGCGCTCCGAACGCGACCCGGTGCGCGCCACGATCCGGGGGCTGGGGCAGTTGCTCATTACTGCCGGTCTCGTGGTGCTGCTGTTCGTTGCCTACGAGCTGTGGGTGACGAATCTTTTCGGCGAGGCCAAGCAGGCCCAGGCGACGTCCAAGCTCGATCAGCTGTGGGCTCAGGAATCCGACACGGTGAGCGCTCCGGACCCGTCGGTGATCACGCAGCCCGGCGGCGTGGTGGTGTCCACGGCGGCGGCGCCCACGCTTGCTCCGGGTGAGCGCACCCGGCAGTACAACACGACCGAGGGCGTCGGGTTCGCGAAAATATATATCCCCAGCTTCGGCGCGGACTTCATGTTCACGATCGTGGAAGGAACCAACCAGCACGATCTGTACGCCGGGCCGGGGCACTACGACAAGACGCAGTATCCCGGTGAAGAGGGTAACTTCGCGCTGGCTGGACACCGAGTGAACAAGGGGGCGCCGTTCGATGATCTGGGCCTTTTACAATCGTGCGATGCGATCGTGATTGAGACCCAGTCCGAGTGGTACGTCTATCGCATGCTGCCGCAGAAAGACGAGGTCGCCACCTGGGCGGACACTGCGCATGCGCACTGTGCTGGGGTGTCGGTGCAGACCGGGAAATACAAGGGCGTGTACGGGCAGGAGATCACCACCCCCGCCGATATCGCGCAGGTGTACCCGGTGCCGCACGTGGACAACACCGTGGTTCCGGCCGGCGCTGAACGGTTGATCACGCTCACCACCTGCCACCCGAAGTTCTCGGACCGGCAGCGCATGATTATTCACGGGGTCCTGACTGCCTCGTACCCCAAGGCGGATGGATTTGTACCGCCGGAAATGCAGGAAGTGGGCTGATATGTACGGATGGATCTGGCGACATCTGCCCGGGCCGTTCGCAGCGCGATTCCTACAGGCCGCGCTGCTCATTCTCGTGGTGGTGGCGCTATTGATGTTTGTGGTCTTCCCGTGGGTAGAACCGCTGCTGCCGATCGACTCCGGCGGCGTGACAAATTAGTACTATCGTGCCGCTGCGCGCGCCATGCGGGTCGTCTTCGAGCCAGCTGTGAGTCAACGAAGGCGTGCGAGTCGCGCCATGGGAAGCTGGTTCATGTGACTCGCATTGTGGTGATCGACAACTACGACTCGTTCGTCTACAACCTAGTGCAGTATTTGCAACAGCTCGGCGCGGACACGGTCGTGTATCGGAACGACGTCGTCACGGTCGCCGAGGTTAGCGAGAGTGCCCCGGATGGTGTGCTGATCTCTCCGGGTCCTGGCGTGCCCGCTGACGCTGGCATCAGTGAGGAATTGATTTCCTGGGCTGCTTCGACAGATACGCCACTGCTGGGCGTGTGTCTGGGGCATCAGGCGATTGCCGAGGTGTACGGCGGCGTCGTGGATCGCGCGGCAGAGCTCATGCACGGCCGCACCTCGCAAGTGCGGCACGACGGGAGCAGCCTGTTCACGGGCCTACCGGAGTCGTTCACCGCGACCCGCTACCACTCGTTGGCGGTCGTCGAGGGCACGCTGCCCAGCGAGATCGAGGTCACCGCGCGCACGGTCGACGGCGCGATCATGGCGGTGCGGCACATCGGGCACCCGATTGTGGGCGTGCAATTCCATCCAGAATCCGTGCTCACCCAGGGTGGCCATCGGATGCTCGCCAACTGGCTTGTATCGTGCGGGGATGACGCTGCTCTCGGGCGGGTCCCGGCGCTAGAGGTAGAGGTCGAGCGGCTCCGGCTTTCGGCTGGCTAGCCCGTGTTCCGGATTGTGCCCGACGGGCCTACGGCAAAGGTGCGGACCGTGCCCGACGGGCCTACGGCAAAGGTGCGGACCGATTGTGAAGGTGCGGACGCGATCGCGCACGCACCTTCACAATCGGTCCGCACCTTTGGGGTTTAGGGGCGGAACAGGGCCGCGCTGGGTATGGGGTCGGTAGGGACTACTTACTACTAGATGAACCTAGCGTCACCGAAACCGTATGCGGCTGTCCGCTTCTCACGTAGGTGAGCGAAATGGCGCCGCCAGGTGTGGACGAACGAATCGTGGCGACCAATGCGTCAGCGGATTCGATCGGTACAGAGTCGACCTTGGTCACGACGTCCCCGGCCTTGAGTCCGGCCTTTGCCGCACCGCTGTCAGCAACGACCTGAGCAATCTTCGCGCCCGTGGTAATTCCTCGCGAGGCATCCAGTGCGTCGGCGACATTCGCGCCCAGAACGGCATGCGAAGCAGTCCCGGTATCAATGATCTCTTGCGCGACGCGGAACGCCTGATCGATCGGGATGGCGAACCCCACGCCGATGGATCCGGCCTGCCCGTTCGACCCGGATGACAGCGCCGCGATTGCCGAGTTAATGCCAATCACATGGCCACTCATGTCCACCAATGGGCCGCCGGAATTTCCGGGGTTGATCGCGGCGTCCGTCTGGATAGCGTTGAGTACTGTTCCCTGCGCCTGTTCGCTCTGAGCTTGCTGGGTGCGCACGGGTCGGTTCATCGCAGAAATAATGCCGGTCGTGACCGTAGCGGATAGACCGAGCGGAGACCCGATCGCGACGACCTGTTGCCCAACCGAGACCGTGGCTGAGGTTCCGAGAACGGCCGGACTCAGACCGGAAACGCCCGCGACACGCAACACTGCCAAGTCGTCAGTGGGGTCGGCGCCGACCACGGTGGCATTGGCGATGGTGCCGTCGTTGAACTGCACCGTGAGCGTTTTGGCGGCGTCGATGACGTGGTTATTAGTGAGGATGAGGCCGGAGGACGTCAATACGACACCGGAGCCTTCACCTTCGCCGTCCTGGGTGAGGGCGACGACGCTGACCACCGACGGCAGTATCTTCGTCGCCACCTGCTGCACCGAGCCCAATGGCGCGGCGGCCGCCGTGGTGTCCGATGCGGTTTGCCCGGTCGCGCGCGGCGGGAGGGACTGTGAGCTGCTGGCGGAGGAACTCGAAGAAAGCGAACCACCGATGAGACCGCCGCCGAACCCGGCGGCGAGCGCGAGCGCCGCAATGGCGACGCCGACCATCGTGGCGCGGGCCCCCTTGGTATGACGCTCTACCGGCGGAGCAGCATCCGAAACCTGGACGTCACCGAACATCGGCTGGCCCAACTGGTTCTGGCTGTACTGCGCCTGGCTGTACGGCGCTTGACCGTAGGGAGGCAGCCCGGATGTCGCTTGTCCCGGCACGGATCGACCGAATGCCGCGGACTGCGCGAAACCCTGCGGGTATGACCCCGTCGCGCCAGGCGACCATGATGGCGCCCACGGCGATGCCGGTGGCGCCTGGTCGTACGGCGGCTGGACGTCAACAGGCGCCTGATCGTACGGCGGCTGGACGTCAACAGGCGCCTGGTCGTACGGCGGCTGCGCGGCAGCTGGGGGCTGCGGCGCAGTGACAGGCCGGGGCGCGTCCGCGGCTGCATCCTGCGGATGAGACGGCACGTCACTGTACGGGTCGTTGTGCTGTTCTGGAGTATTCGGTCCGTCGCTCATGTGTCTTAGCTTGGCGGCTGTGGTTGGGGATTATCTGAGAAGATCACGGAAAACGCTCGCGCGTTTTCACGTGGCCTTCCCGCGGTCACCTGTGTCAGCTGTCCGTAGACAACCGTCAGAGACGAGCCGTCAGCCGCCGCCGCCTCCGTTGCCTGGGCCCCCGCCTGGGCCTCCGCCTGGGCCTCCGCCGGGGCTAGTGCTTGGGCTAGTGCTGCTCGGCGGTGTTTCAGACGGGTATATATGGACGGTGATTGCGCCCGTCATCAGCACCTCGCTACCCGACGCCGGGTCCTGCGCATTGGGGATCACTTTTCCTGCCTGGCCCGCCGGCGGAACTAGCCCGACATCGGTCACGACGGTGAGCTGACCCGTCCAGCCGGCACCCTTCATCGTGGCGACGACCTGATCCGCCGTCATACCCGACAGGTCGGGAACTGGAATCTTCGGCTGTGTGCCAATGGATACGGCAACCGGGGTTTGTTTCGATACCAGCCCGCCGGCCGCCGGCAACTGGTCGACTACGCGGCCCCACAACGCAGGGTTGGGAGTTGCCTTCGATGTTTGCGAGAGGTACTGGGCGTTGCCACCCCAGCCCAGATTGGGGGCCGTGAGCGTCGCCAGAGCCCCAGCGGGCAGCAGGTTCGTCAAGACCGGCATCTTCATCATCGAGTTGTCCGAGACCATCAGCGTGATCACGGTGCCGACCTGTACCTGGTCGCCAGGCTTCACGCCGCCGCCCAGCGCGATGACTTGGTCCTTCGGCTGGTCGCTAGGCGTGGACTGCTCGACCCATGTGAGCTGCGCCGTAGTCAGTGCGGCCTCCGCCTGATCTTTGGGTACGCCGACGAGCGCCGCTTGAGCGGGCACCACGGTTGATTGGGTGCCTTGTGAGATGTACACCGTCACCGTAGAACCCGGTGCGACAGCGGTTTGCGGCTCAGGATCCTGTTTGTCGACCCGACCCTTGACCGTTGTCGAGTAGACAAGTTCCTCTTTGTAGACGAGATCGTACTTCTGGATTTCTGCCTGGGCGTGCTGCGCATCCATGGCCTGAACGTTAGGCACGGTGACTGATTCGATGCCGCTGCCGATGGTGAGTGTGACGGCTGACCCTTTGTCGACGGGGACTCCCGCGCTGGGATCCTGATCAACGACCAGGCCCCTCTTGTCTTCCGCTGAGGGCGCCTTTTTCAGCGCATCTGCTACCGTCAGGCCCTTGTCGTGAATCAGCGCGGTTGCTTGGTCCGGCGTCAAGTTTGAGACAACTGGGACCGTGACCTTGGCGGCCGGTGCCGGTGAGCCGGTGATCTTCAATGTCAAGAGAATTGCCCCGGCCAGTAGCACCAAACAGATGACACCGATTCCGACAAAACCCCATACCCGTCGACTGCGTGCCTCGGGATCCTCCCATTGCTCCTGCGGCTGCAGGATGCTCGGTCCGCCGCCTATAGGACGGCCACGGCTATCGACCACGCCGCGCGCAGTCGATACCGCCGGAACGGCACCGATCAGTGCGGTGCGGTCGGCGTCGCTCATGACCGGGGTCGCGTGTACGGCCTGCCCGGACAGAGCTCGCACCATGTCTGACCGCATATCGGCAGCAGTCTGGTACCGATTCATCGGGTTCTTGTTCAGGGCCTTGAGCACGATCGCATCGATCTCTTTGCCGATACCTGGGTGCATGGCCGATGGCGGCCTAGGCTCCTCGCGTACGTGCTGATACGCGACGGCGACCGGGGAATCGCCAGAGAATGGAGGGTTGCCGGTGAGCAGCTCGTAGAGCACACAGCCTGCGGCGTACACATCGGAGCGGGCGTCGACAGGCTCGCCCCGAGCCTGCTCTGGCGACAGGTATTGAGCAGTGCCGATGACGGCTGCCGTTGCGGTGACGGTGGCCTGCCCGTCGGTCACTGCGCGGGCAATGCCGAAGTCCATCACCTTGACCGCACCGGCCCGGGTGAGCATGACGTTCGCCGGCTTCACATCACGGTGGATGATGCCATGTCGATGTGAGAAGTCCAGAGCCGCGCAAATGTCCGCGGTGATCTCCAAAGCGCGCTTCGGAGAAAGTGGCCCCTCGCGCTTGACGATGTCGCGGAGTGTGTCACCGTCCACAAACTCCATGACGATGTACGGCAACGTGGCGCCGTCCCGGACCATCTCGCCGGTATCGAACACGGACACGATCGCCGGATGGTTGAGCGATGCAGCGTTTTGCGCCTCGCGCTTGAACCGGGTCTGGAACGTAGGGTCGCGTGCCAGGTCTGCGCGCAGCACCTTTATCGCGACGTCGCGGCCCAGCCGTACGTCACGTCCTCGATGGACCTCGCTCATACCGCCGAACCCGAGCGTCGGGCCCATCTGGTAACGGTCGCCTAGGGGGTTTCCCGTCATCGTCTCACTACTCGCTTTGCTAACTTCGCCAATGATCTATCAGTGCCCGACGTGAGTCCACGTAGGAACGCGCGCCGGGCCGTCATACCCGAGGCGTGCGGATCAAAAATATCTACCCAGTGTGTCATTCTCGCAGCTTGCCTGTCCTCTGCGTGCCCAAGCAGGCAATGTGTTTTCCCTGCATGTGTCTTCCTCGCTGGTGAATTCGCTGGTGTGCTCGCTGGTGTGTTCGCTGGTGTGTTCACTGCGTACCCGCCAACGCAGCGGCGATCACGGCGCGACCGATCGGACCGGCGACGGTTGCCCCCGTGGCGTTTAGGCCGCGGTTGCCACCGTTGGTGACGAGGACCGCGACGGCGACCTTGGGGTTATCCGCGGGGGCAAACGCGACATACCACGCGTGCGGTGGTGTTGCTTTCGGGTCGGTGCCGTGTTCAGCGGTGCCCGTCTTCGATGCGATTGTGAGCCCGGAAATGTGGCCACTGCCGGGCGTTGCTTTTTCCGAAGCGACCATCATGTCGCGGATCTGCTGGGCCACCACCGCGGGAACTGCCTGGTCAAGCACCTTAGGTTCGGCCTGATCAATGACGGTCAGATCCGGCCGTGTTGTTGTTGCCACCAGGTACGGCTGCATGCGCAACCCATGGTTGGCGATAGTGGCAGCGATGACGGCGTTCTCCATGGGTGTCAGTGCGACGTCGCGCTGCCCGATACCGGATTGAGCCAGGGCCCCCTGGTCAGCCTTGCCATTGGAGGCCGTCATAGATCCGGTCCGGGACGCGGCCACCGGGAATCCGTCGATTGACGAGTCATCGGCACCGATCCCGAACAGGGCGGCCTCCGTCTTGAGGACATCCGCGCCGAGATCCATGGCCACCGTCGCGTAGGCCGTGTTGCACGAGTGGGCGAGCGCTTGGGTCAGGGTGACATCGCGGCCCCCCAGACCCGCGCAGGCTTCCTTGTCGTAGTTGGACAGCGTCGCGCCGCCGGTGCCCGGCAGGGTGATGATCGGGGCGCCCGTCACTACGGACTCGGGAGTGAACCCGTGTTGCAGCGCGGCGGCCGTGACGACCAGCTTGAACGTGGATCCTGGCGGGTAGACCGAGCCGATCGATCGGTCGAGCATCGGCGATGGGGACTCGTCGACAAGTTTGTTGTAGGTGTTGCGCTGTTCGGCCTCGGCGTGGGAGGCCAGCAGTGTCGGATCGAATCCCGGCGTCGATGCCATGGCCAGAATCGCTCCGGTCGACGGCTGCAATGCCACGACCGCCCCGACATACCCCTTGCTCGCCAGGCCGTTATAGGCGGCGGCCTGTACCGCGGGCACCACCGTCAACTGCACGTTGCCGCCTTGCGGATCGCGGCCTGTGATCAGATCCGAGAGTTGCTCCACCCAGAGCGACGGGTCGTTACCGGACAGCAGGTCGTTCTGCAGGCGTTCGAGGCCGGTCGGTCCGTAACGCAGCGAGTAATACCCGGTGATGTTGGCGTACATCGCGCCGCCGGGGTAGAGGCGTTGGTAGCGGTACTGGTCTTTCGACGGTACGGACTGGGCGAGAACCACGCCGCCAGCAGCGGTTATTTGGCCACGAGCGCGCGAGTATTCCTCGAGCACGGTCCGGCGGTTGCCAGGATCGTGCCGATAGTCCACGGCCTTAACGACCTGGATGTAGGTGAGATTCGCCATGAGGGCCAGGGTCATCACCATCATGACCACACCAATCCGGCGCATGGATCGCTTCACGGTTGCACGCCTCCGCTCGGCCCTGTGGTCCGCGGCGCGGTGGTGCGCGGAATCACGGACGTATGCGCTTGGGCGAGTGGGACGGGGCGGTGCGGCTTGACCGCTGGCCGACGAGTGGAATCCGAGATCCGGATCAGGAGTGCGACGATGATGTAGTTCGCCAGCAGGCTGGAGCCGCCGTACGACAGGAATGGAGTGGTGAGCCCGGTGAGCGGGATGAGTCCGGTCACACCGCCGACGATCACGAACACCTGTAGGCCGATCGAAAACGCCAAACCCGAAGCGAGCAGCGAGCCGAAGTTGTCGCGTGCGGCAAGCCCGGCGCGCAGACCCCGGCCGACGAGCAAGAGATACGCGAGCAGGATGGCGGCAAGTCCGACTAAGCCGAGCTCTTCGCCGAGCGCGGCAGTAATGAAGTCGGTGGACGCATACGGCACGATATCGGGACGGCCGGCGCCCAGCCCGGTTCCGAAGATTCCCCCGGTGCCGAGCCCGAACAGCGACTGCACGAGCTGGTAGCCGGACCCGAGCGGGTCGGCAAACGGGTGCAGCCAAATGTCGACCCGCACCCGCAGGTGTGCGACGAGGTGATACGCAATGACGGCGCCGCCGGAGAATCCGATGAGCCCGATCACCACCCAGGACACTCGTCCGCTCACCATGTACACCATCGCGAGCAGGACACCAAAGATCAGTAGGGCCGTGCCTAGGTCATTCCCGACGACGAGTACGCCGAGGGTGACTGCGAGCAGCGCGAGAAGCGGTCCGAGATCCCGCGGACGTGGGAACGTCAACCCCAAAAATCGTGGCCCGGCGCTGGTGAGGACCGACCTCTTAGATACCAGGAATGCGGCCGCGAAAATAATGAGCGTGATTTTCGCGAACTCGCTGGGTTGCACTGACAGCACACCGGGGATGCGGATCCAGATTTTCGCGCCGTTTACCTCGGATAGCGAGCTGGGCAGCACGGCCGGAAGCGCCAAGAAAATGAGCCCGGCCAGCGCCAGCGTATAGGGGTATTGCTGCAGGCTGGTGTGGTCGCGAACTAGCAGCAGCGTGAGGAGGAATAGCACTAGCGAGACGGCAGTCCACAGCAGTTGGAGTGGTGCCTGCGGGACGGCGTCGGCGTTCCGGGAGGCTGCGGCCAGATCCAGCCGGTAGATCATGACGAGACCGAGACCATTGAGTAGGGCCACGAGCGGCAGCAGCAGCGGATCGGCGTACGGCGCGAGCGCCCGCACCACCATGTGCGCGATGGCGAACACTGCAAGATAGCCGCCGCCGTAATAGACGAGTTCGATGCGCAACGTCTGGTGCTGGTTGAGTTCGACAATCACTAACGCCGAGGTGACGATAATGGCCGCCAGGATCAGCAGGCCAAGCTCGGCGCCGCGACCGGTGCGACGTTTCGGCGAGGAAAGTGCAGAGTTGCGGTCGCTCATCGTCGCCTCACTACACCGTCCGGCACGTGACACCGGGTATCAGGGTCGCAGGGGCGAGCGGGGTGGCAGTCACACTCTCGGTAGGTATGACGGCTTTCTCTTCGACGCTCACGGCGCCGAGGTCTTTGCGGGTGGCGCTAGATGCGGTCTCGTCGGCTGGCCGGAGCGGCTCACTGGATCGCGGGATTTCTCGGGCGGTGCTGGCGGACGCGGCTTCGGTAGGGATGGCGTCATGCGTGGTTGTCGGCGTGGTTGTCAGCGTGGGCGGGACTGGCGTGGGCGGGACTGGTGTGGACGGCGACGGGCAACGCGGCAGCATTTGGGCGGAAAGCCGCTTCACCACGGTGCGCGCGTCGCTCAGGCTGGTCGCCTTGATGCCCGCGCGCACCTGGTTTTGGGTCGCGGGCTGTAAGTCGGAGACCTTCATGGGGGTGCAGTCTGTTGCGCCTGCGCACGAAGTTTCCTCGAATGTTGAAAAACCCCAGCCGAGCAATGAGCCGTTGACACCGCGGAAAACGACGACGACATTGCCCTGGTCGGAGACGAAATACTGGTGGCGTACCCAGAGCGTGGCGCCCGTGATGGCGACGCCGACGAGGACCAATGCCGCGACGATAATCGCGCCGCGTCGATACCAGTGCTGACGTGCGGCGGCCCGACGATCGGCTGGTCGCGTTCGGCGTTCCGGTGCCCGGGTATCGGTTCGGGGGGTGCCCGTGGGGCGTGTCGCGCCCCGAGCGCTGATATCTGAGTCGTCGTCATACTTGTTTGTTTGAGGGGTATCTCGGCTACGTGCTCGGCCCGATGGGTGTGAGCCTGATGCGACATTAATTGGCGTGCCGGCATTCTGGTCAGCATCGTTGACACCAGTTGCGGTACCTGCGATGTCGCGGCTCGCGGCTGGTCCGACACTGGCTCTCGTGCCTCTGCCGGTACCGGAGTCGGTGTCGTCGGTGTCGCCTTCCAAAGCGTCGCCGTCGTCGAACCCGTCGTCGTCTGCGTAGTCGGGATCGGTGTCGTCGGTGTCCTCGTCGTCGGTGTCCTCATCGATGATGTCGGCAGGGGCGGCGGGCTCCTCGGGGATCGGGGGAAGCGGTACCCGGGGCAGTTCGCGGGTGAGCCGGGCGATCGGGTTCGTGCTGGATGGGTCGTTGTCGAATACGGCAGCGGTTGGGCCCGCGTCGCTGTCGGATCGCTCTCCGGTAGCCAGAACGTCTGCGACAATTGCCGTTACGTTGTCCGGCCCACCATTGAGCAGGGCAAGGTGAATCAGCGTGTCTGCGGCAATTTCTGGGTCCAGGTGCGCGAGGGCGTCCGCGATCGATTCGGCGTCGACCACGCCACATAGGCCGTCGCTGCAGAGCATGTATCGGTCGCCGACTCGAATCTCCCGTTCAACCAACATGGGGTCGAGTTCGAGGCCGGTGAGAGCCCGCAAGAGCAGGTTTCGCTGCGGATGCTCATGTGCTTGATGTTCGGTGATGCGTCCGTCGTCGACCAGGGATTGCACGAACGTGTCGTCGTGGGTGAGTTGGTGCAGCACGCCTTCCCGGTACAGATAGGCGCGAGAATCGCCGACGTGAGCGATTGCTGCGCGGGTGCCGTCAAAGAGCATCGCCGTGACGGTCGTTCCCATGCCCTCGAGATCTGGGTGAGCGGCGACCATTTCGGCGATGGCGCCGTTACCTGCTCGGGTCGCCTCCAGCAGTTGATGCATGAGATCTGGTCCAGGCGGTGTCAGGTTGACCGGCATGAACTCGTCTACCACGAGCCGGGAGGCCGTATCGCCAGCTACATGCCCCCCCATCCCGTCGGCGACAACTAGGAGCCGGTCGCCTGCGAATAAGGAATCCTGGTTGGTGGAGCGCAGCAAACCGCGGTCGGTGCGCGCCACGTAATGCAGCCGGTGCGCAGGCGGGGTGGAAGATGGCGTGGAAGTCTGTGGGGTTGAGTTAGGTGTTGAGTCGGGCGTTGATCCGGACGGCGTTGATCCGGGGGGCGTGGAAGCCGGCGTCACGGGCGGAGCTCCATGATCGATCGGCCGATTCTAATCGGAACACCCACGGGCACTGGCGTTGTCGCCGTCACCTTCATGCGATCGAGGTAGGTGCCGTTCGTAGATCCGAGATCCTCCAGCGCCCAGCCCTCGCCCTGCTGGACGAGCCGCGCGTGCCTGGTCGAAGCGAAATCATCGTCGAGCACCAAGGTCGAATCGTCGGCTCTGCCGATCAGGATCGGCCCAGCGGACAGACGTAACCGCGTACCCGCCATCGACCCGGCGGTGACGACCAGCGAGGTGGCCCGCACTCCGAGAACCTGACCGCCTCGCGACGGCGGGCCATTGCGACGCTGCTGCCGCTTCGACGAGTTCATGACTCCGGCGCGGCCCTCCGACGCGACCCGAAGGTCCGATCGCACCACGCGGATCGCCGCGAGGATGAAGAGCCACAGCAGGATCAGAAATCCAATGCGGGAGAGCTGCAAGATCAGTGCTGGCATGGGCCGACTACCTCGCGCTAAAAACAACGGTTGACGTGCCGAGCCGGATCTCGTCGCCGTCGGCGAGTTGCCAGGTCTGGATCGCTGAACCGTTCACGGTGGTGCCGTTGGTGGAGCCGAGGTCGTGCACGATCGCGATTCGTCCGTCGAAGTACACGTCGATATGTTCCCGGGAAACCGCCGTGTCGGCGAGTCTTAGCGCGGCTTCCTGGCCTCGGCCGACGATGTTGGACCCGCGCCGAAGTGGATGCGAGCGACCCGTTCCGTCCGCCACGACGAGTTTCGGCTGGGTATTCATGTCCGGTTGCACGGGGTGCGGGCTGTTGTCTGGCGGCGCGTAGGGGTAGGCCGAACCGTCGTGCGGGTCAACGGGCTGTGAGTACGGCCCGGGTGGGCGAGCGTACGGATCGGCTGGGCGAGAGTACGGCTCGGGCGGGCGAGCGTACGGATCCCACGCTGGCTCGCCATAATGCGGCGGGTTCGCGCTCGGATACTGACGTGCGGGCTGAATCGGGCTCGGCTGGTACGCCGGTGGGCTGACGACCGGACCGGGCTGCACGGGCCCACCTTGGCGAGATGGTGCTACGGCCAGGGGAGCGTCATACCCGTTTGATGCCTGTCGCCCAGCGACACCCGGGTCGACGAGAGATGAGATCCGAAACTGCCCGGTATGCAAGCGCTCTGACTCGCGGAGGGTCACCTGAACGTCGGCGAATGTGTCCCAGCCCTGGTCGCGGACGTAGTCGCCCATCACTGCGCTGAGGGCGGACGAGACGCGGCGCACATCGTCGCCGACGTGGGCGGAATCGCTGGGCCCGAGCTCCACGGTGAAGCGGTTGGGCGCGATTGCCCGACCGTCCTGGTGCGTGACGTGGATCGCCGCCTCGTGCTGGAGGGCGGCGGCGACCTCCGCGGGTTGCACACTGCCGCCGAAAATGCGCGCGAACGTGGTGTCCACGGCGCCTCGTAGACGGCGCTCGAGGCCCTGAAGAATGCCCATTGGTCGCCTCCTTAGCTGCTGTCGCCGCGTAGGTGTTCACGGCGCGCTTCGACTCACGAGTGTGGGGCCGCGTGCGCTGCGCATGCGCGTGCGGCTTCTATCGATCGTAATAGGGACGCGTGAGGGTCGGCTTCCGTTGCCTATGTATGACGCTATTCGTGTGTTGCGCTCTGTGCGGGATTGGGTGCTGGGCCGGGGCGTCGGTCGGTGTGGGGTCGTGCTGCTGCGTGCTAGGCTTCTGGTCGCTGTCTCATCGATGCTCTGCGTTTCTGGCGGTTTTCGATGGGATGGAAGCCAGGGCAAGTGGCGAAATGGCAGACGCGCACGGTTCAGGTCCGTGTGTCCGAAAGGACGTGGGGGTTCAACTCCCCCCTTGCCCACCCTCTGACCTGCTGTTATGGGCCTCCTTGTTGACAAGG
>JBDTAR010000030.1:0-4310 GCA_039924545.1 Nakamurella sp.
GCGGGGCGCGTCAGGAGTGGCGGCCCGGCACCCGCTCCTATCTCTCCGGAGGTTTGCCCGGCGCAGATTGGTGGGTCGCGGGCGCTGTTGTGGCTACAGCGGAGGACGCCGACGTGGAACTCGACGAGGGTGAGCGCTTCAACGACGACCGTCGGCTGTGGGACGGCCTGGTGCAAGAGTCGGACACCGCGGGGTGAGGCAACGCCTCGGGGCCCAGCACGATAGTCGTGTGTCGGATGTTCTACACGGGTTATTGCCGCGTCATGTCCGGGTTGCCGATCGTGCCCCAACGGGAGGGAGGCATGACGATGAGCACGGCCTTGCCAATGACGTCATCGGCTGGGATAGGGCCTTGGCAGTGGACGTGCGGCGAGGGGACCAAGCCACGGCAATACTCGGAGGAGTCTCCTGAGTCGGAGCGGTGGTCACCCATCACCCACAGATGGCCCTTCGGCACTGTGTAGGGACCGAAGCAGCGGATCGATGCGAACTGCGTGGGGTCTGTGGAGCTGGCTTTGCAGTTTGATTGCCCGTCGATCCATGCCCACTGTGGCTTATCCGGATCCAAGTAGATGTACGGCTCTGTCAATGATGACCCGTCCACCTGCACGCGACCCTCGACGTCGCAACACGACACCGTCTGTCCGCCGACCGCAATAACCCGTTTAACGAAGTCCTTCTCGTTGGGTGGAGCGATGCCCACTACCGAGCCCAGTGACTGCGCGACTGTGCCGAACCAGCTAGACGGCCCCGGAATGTTGGCCGCCGGAGTCCAGGTGTCCGGACCTTTAAACACGACCACGTCGCCCTGCGCCGGGGCACGGAAGTCGTAGACCGCCTTGAACGCGAGGATTCGATCGCCACCGTGAGGAGCGCCGTGAATGGTCTGTTCCATGGATCCCGAGGGAACGTAATACACCCGCGCAACAAACGTCTGAACCGCGAATGTAATGAGAAATGCGATGACGATCAGGACTGGCAACTCGATCCAGAGCGGGCGATTGGTCTTCTCTCCATGCTTACGCGGCAACTCGTCTTCCTCAGGTCCTTGCTCAGCTGGCTGCTTCGGATCGGTGTGAGCCTTACTCGCGCCATCGACATCCGATCCTTTAGTCTCAGAATCCTTGTGCGCCGCAGTGTTGTCTGAGTCCGAGGGATCGTCGCTTTCCGTCATCCGACAATGCTATGGGTGCCCAATAGGGGCGGTGTTTCAATGGCGCGGCGAGGTTCATGTTGCTCCCGTTCTTAATCGGCGGAAAGCCGTCCAACTGGTTGTGGTGCCAGCTCCGATGGTTGGTTTTACGGTTGTCCAGGTGCGGCCCGCGTTACGGCCACCACCGATGACGACGAGAACTTCAACCTCGTCCAAGCCATCCGGGAGCGCTTTGCCGCAGCCGGTGGTGCCGATCTGGACATCCCGGCTCCGCGAGACATGCCTCGTTCGCCTGGCTTGCCCACGCTGCCGGCATCGAATACGGAATCGCTCGGCTACCCGTGGGTCGCCGACAGGACCAGCTCACTGCAACGGCGGCTGACGTGTTCGCCGACTTCGCGGACGTCGTCCTGCCCATCGATGCCCGTGCCGCGCGCCGCGACGCAGCAATTGTGGCGGGGCGCGACACGGTCGGACTTCAGATCGTCGGCCGGACGCGTTAGTCCAGCGGTTTCATGAATGACCACAGGCCACCTTCGGGGTCGCGTGCGCTGTACTCGCGGTACTCGTAAGGCATGTCGGTCGGCGGATAGATGATCTCGGCGCCCTCGGCCAGCGCGCGGCGGTGATGGGCGTCAACGTCGTCAACCATGACGGCCGTGGTGCTGGTCGCGGCGCCGAGAGTCTTTGGAGACGCGAGCCCGAACCCTGGGGAGGCTTTGTGTAGCCAGATCACGCCATCTCCGGCTTGGACCTCGCCGTGCTGACATCCGCCCTGATCGTCGTAGTCGAGGCGTCCGGCGCCGAGGCCGAATACGCGCACCAACCAGGAGTGCATCGCCGGAATGTCGTCATAGATAAGGATTGAAATTCGCCGTTGTAAGGTGTCGTCACACATAGCCGTGGCCTCCATCGATGTGAGTAGTTGCGCGGTGCGAGGGGCACTCTCGGTGTTAGCGCCGCGCTGACCCTCCGAGCCTGGCACACACTCCTACTCGGCGATCGACGCTAAGCCGCTCCGTCCCGTCCCGTCCCGCCCAGCCTCGCCTTGTCTTTCCCGCGCCGCCCCCATGCCCGGCCTGCCGACGAGACACCCCGCTCAGCGAACCCCAGCGCGCTCGGCGAGCCCGCGCACATACGCTGCCTGGCCCGCGTGCGACAGACAATCGCCGATCAGACTGACCAGCCGCACGGACGCCGTCACGGGCGGATCCCAATTCGTATCGACGACGCGCGTCAGGCTGCCTGCCGTGAGCGCTTGCGCATATTTCGTGGACATGCTGTCGACCTCGGCTTGGTAGGCGACCAGGTCTGCCATTGGCGTCTGCACGGCGGCCACGTCGGCGCTGGAATGTCCGTATCCGTGCGCGTCGGCAGGGAACGGCAACGCGAAGCGCTCGAACCAGCCGCCAGTCGTCCACACCTGTTCGTGCCCAGCGAGAAAGGCCACATGATCGTCCTGTACTCGGGTCAGGTGCCAGACCAACCACGCGATGGAGTTCGCCTCGGGATCGGGTCGCCACACCGCTGCGGTATCCGACAGGCCGGCTGCGATCCGCTGCACCTGCTGCCGAATCCGCCCGAACTGGTCGGCCACCATGTCGCGCAGCGCTGTCGTCGTCTTGTCAGTCTCTTTGTCAGTCATGTGCTTCATCATGCCGCGCAAGGCTCTCGCCGGGTCGGGCACGTGTGGTGACGGCGCCGAATAAATAACAAACTAAACAGGTATGACGCTGTCCTAGATCGTGATGACAACCTTCCCCGGTGACCCGTTCTCCACTGCAGTCATCGCAGCGACGCCGTCCTCAAGCCCGTACGTGGCATCGACTCTCGGCTCGACGCCAGCTGTCTCACAAAACGCGATCAAGGCCTTGAGCTCGCCTAAGGTGCCCATGGTGGAGCCGACCACGGAGATCTGTAGGAAGAACAGCCGTTGCAGGTCGGCGGAGGGCGCCGCCCCGGTCGTCGCGCCGCAACACACCACGGTTCCGCCGGGCCGCACGGATTTCATTGAATGCGCCCACGTTGCTGCGCCTACCGATTCGAATACGGCATCCACTCGCGACGGCAGGCGTGCCCCGGTCTCGAAAGAAGCTGCCGCGCCGAGCATCTCGGCCCTGGCTCGCCCAGCTTCAGTGCGAGCAGTCGCCCACACTCGCATTCCCGCGGCCGACCCTAGCTGGATCAGCGCGGTGGCAACCCCGCCGGTCGCTCCTTGTACCAACATCGTGGCGCCTGGCTTCATATTGGCGCGGGTGAACAGCATTCGGTACGCCGTGAGGTAGGTAGTGCCCAGCGTTGCGGCCTGGGCAAACGACAGACCGGCTGGCTTGAGCACTACGTTTCGGGCTGGTACCGCCACGATTTCCGTCATACATCCCTGGTGCCCACCTTCGGTCAGCAGGCGACGCCCCGGGTCGAGGGTTTCGTCCCCACCAGCACCCTGCGCGCCAGGGTCTGCGATCACTGGATAGATCACCACCTCGCGGCCATCTGAGGTAACGCCGGCTCCGTCGCAGCCGAGGATCATCGGGAATTCTTCGGCGGCGATGCCCACACCGCGCAGCGTCCATAGGTCGTGCCGGTTGACGGACGCGGCGCGAACGGCCACCCGCACCCAGCCATCGGGCACGGCTGGTTCGGGCCGGTCGCCGACCGTCGCGACTGATAGTGGATCGTCAGGGTTCGCCGCAGGGGCATAGAGAGCGCGCATAGCTGCACGCTATCGCTGCGCTGTCCGTGTCGCTCGCGCACGATCGCAAGGCCACAGCGTCGCTAGCGCAAGCCCGCGGTGTCGGGCAGGCAAGATCACAGCGAACGGGCAGCATGACGTGGCTAGGCTGGTAGGCGTGATACCTAGGGTTTGTGACGCGATATGACCAAGCCGCTACCCGTGGTGGTGCGTCGGTGGATGTCAATCGCGCTCGTCGCGATGATCGTCGGGGCGCTCGTCGTCGCACTCGTACGATGAGCGTGCCCGACCAGATATGACGAGGTTCGCGGCTGCGCCGCACTGACACACTTGCCGCACATGGAAGATAATGACGACAGCACTACGGTGCCGCGGCGGTGGGGCTCGCCGCGCTTCACTTCGGGACCTTCCGACGATAGCTCCTATCTAGTCAGCGCTGCGGCGCGCGGCAGATAGGAGGCTACC
>JBDTAR010000031.1:0-4785 GCA_039924545.1 Nakamurella sp.
ATCCGCGGGCGCGCTGAGTGCTGGCGGCGCGCGCGGGCGGCGTGCTGAGGGGCCGACCCGGGCGCCTCTTCTTGTGCCTCTTCTCGCGACTTCGCACACGGTTTAGCTACTTCACACACGCTGCAGCGGTAGTGAAGTCGCTAAACCATGTGTGAAGTGCGGACAGGGCGAGGTGGAGCTCGCGGGGGCGGGGGCGCTGCGAATGGCGTGATGCGGGGGCGCTGCGAATGGGTGCCGAGAGGCCGGACCGCATGGCGTGATGCGGGGGCGCTGCGAATGGGTGCCGGGGATCGGACCGGCTGGATGTGTGAGCGCGGGCGAGTCGTGTTGGCTGGATTGCCCTGCGCCCCTTACTCTTAGGGGAGGTGTCGTCGCGAGGATGACGCCGGCGTGAGCAGGGGAGCAGCAAGCTATGACTCAGCCGGACGACGCAGCGTGGATCGCCGCGGCCGGTGCAACCCGCGAAAGCAAGCCTGCCGAGGCGACTCTGCGGCCCTCATCGTCACAGGCCTCCCCGCAAGCCGATGACGACGAACCCATGCTGATCACGGTGCAGCCAGTCGAGCACGCTACGAATGGCCATCTGCCCGGTCACTCGAACAGCCAGCCGACCGCAGCTACGCCGGACGCCGCCCGTGAAATTGGGCCGACAGGTCGACCACTGCGCGATATTCCCGAGCCGAAAACGCTGGTGACGCATGGGCCGGCAAGGGTCATCGCCATGTGCAATCAAAAGGGCGGCGTCGGCAAGACTACCTCCACCATCAACCTGGGCGCGGCGTTCGCCGAATACGGCAGGCGCGTCCTTCTGGTCGACCTCGACCCGCAGGGGGCGCTGTCTGCCGGCCTAGGGGTGGCAGCACACGAGCTCGATCGCACGATCTACAACCTGATGCTGGAACCGAAAACGCAGATCACCGACGTTTTGATGCCGACCCGTCTACCAGGCGTCGATCTGCTTCCGGCGAACATTGACTTGTCAGCAGCTGAAGTGCAGCTCATCAGCGAGGTTGGCCGGGAGCAGACTCTGGCGCGAGTACTGCGCCCGCTCGCCCCGATGTACGACTTCATCCTCATTGACTGCCAACCTTCGCTGGGCCTGCTCACCGTCAATGCGCTGGCCTGCGCACACGAGGTGCTGATGCCACTGGCCGCCGAGTTCTTCTCGCTGCGCGGCGTGGCGCTGCTCGTGGACACTGTCGACAAGATTCAGACCCGCATCAACCCCGACCTGACGATCGGTGGGGTACTGGTCACCATGTTCGACGGGCGCACCGTGCACGCGCGCGATGTCGTGGCCATGTTGGTGGAGCGGTTCGGCGACCTCGTGTTCGATACCGTCATTTCCCGGACCGTTAAGTTCCCGGAGACGACTGTCGCCGGTGAGCCGATTACCACCTACGCGCCGACATCATCCGGGGCCGAGGCATATCGGGCGCTGGCCCGCGAGGTGATTGCGCGGTGATCACGGCGGCCCCGACCAATGAGGTCGGAATGGCGATGGCCGCCTTCGGTTCCGGACCAACCGGCGAAGCCGTCGATGCGGGTCCCTCCCGATTGCCGGGGGATGGCGGGGGCAATGACGCTGTCCGTGGCGGAGCCGGCGATTCGCTGTCGGATTTCGGGACGCCCGAGGCGGGTTCTCTGACGCCCGCGTCTGACTCCTTTCACGTCCGGCTGGACAATTTTGACGGCCCGTTCGACCTGTTGCTGAAACTGATTTCGGCGCAACGCCTCGACATCACGGAAATAGCGTTGCACCGGGTCACCGACGATTTCATCGCGCATATCAGGTCGCTCGGCTCGGATTGGGACCTCGGGCAGGCCACCGAGTTTCTCGTCGTCGCCGCGACGCTTCTCGATCTCAAGGCCGCGCGACTGCTGCCCGGAGCCGATATTGACGATGCGGCTGACCTCGGATTTTTGGAATCACGCGACCTGCTTTTTGCGCGGCTGCTCGCCTACCGGGCATATCAGCAGGTCTCTGCGCTATTCGTGGAGTTGCAGGCAGCTGCCATGCGCCGCTACCCGCGAGCTGTCACGCTAGAGGATCGCTACCTGAACCTGTTACCCGAGCTGCACATTGGTATGGACGCCGCCGAGTTTGCAGTGATGGCCGCTGGAGTGTTCGCGCCGAAGCCGCCGCCGCCGGAAGTATCGCTGGCGCATGTGCATTCATCGCCGGAGTCCGTGGCCGAACACACTGCCGCAATGGTCGCGTTGTTGAAGATCGCGGGGACGGCGTCATTCGCGGTTCTCGTCTCCGAATGCTCGACCGTGATGCAGGTGATCGCGCGATTTCTAGGGCTGCTCAACCTGTATCGCAACAAAGCGGTGGCGTTCGATCAGGACGAGCCGTTGGGACCTCTGACCGTGCGCTGGACCGGCGAGGCGGACGGTCACGGTACTGTCTTGGCGCCCCGCACAGAAGGACCCGCCGATGAGGAGTACCGGTGAACGCGTCCGGACCGGTAGAGGCCGTCGAGGACCCCGCCGTGGACGCTTCTGCCTTGAACATTGGCGTGACTGCTCGCAACGTCGCCGACACAACGCATAAGAACGTGAGTGACAGTGCCACTGTCGGCAATCTTGTTCCTGACCGAATTATCATTGATGATACCGCGTTTGATGATATCACTGGCGAAGGTCTCTCTGACGAAGATATACCGTCTGCTTTAGAGGCAGTGTTGCTCGTGGTCGATTCACCTGCCACCGACGAGGCGCTGGCAGCTGCAGTCGGCCGGTCGATCGGCATTGTCCGCGAGCACCTCACCGCAATAGCGACCCGACTCGCGAACGCTGGCTCCGGCATCGACCTGCGGGAGTTCGGTGGCGGTTGGCGCTTCTACACCCGGGACGTGTTCGCCCCTGTGGTGGAGCGGTTCGTCATGGATGGAACCCAGACTCGGCTCTCCAAGGCAGCGCTCGAAACGCTCGCCGTGGTGGCCTACCGACAGCCCGTTACGCGGGCCCGGATCTCCGCGGTGCGCGCCGTCAATGTGGACGGTGTCGTCCGGACGCTCGTCGCTCGCGGAATGATCGAAGAAGAAGGCGCCGACGCGGACACCGGCGGCACGCTGTACCGAACGACCGAGATGTTCTTGGAACGAATGGGCCTAGCCTCGCTGGAAGACCTGCCAGCGCTCGGCCCCCTATTGCCGGATGTGGATGCGATTGATGATGAGTGACCATTCTGAAGTAGAAAACACAGTGGAAGTAGAAAACACTGTGGAAGTAGAAAACACTGTGGAAGTAGACAACACGGTTGAACTAGACAAGCCGGTTGCGGAAGAAGCTGTCGAAGTAGAAATCGCGGCTGATGATGGCTACGGCGTTGATGATGGCTACGGCGTTGATGTTGGCTATGGCGTTGACGACGAGGATGACGCTGGCGATGAGGATGACGCTGGCGATGAGGACAGCGTCATGCGTGGCGGCGGATCCGAAACCCGGCGTGCGCCCGTGCAACGTGCGGAGCCTGTCCGCCTGCAGAAGGTGCTATCCGCAGCAGGAGTGGCCTCGCGACGCAAATCTGAAGAGATGATCCGGCAAGGCCGAGTCCGCGTCGACGGCGTGGTGGTGCGCGATATGGGCGTCAAGGTGGACCCGGACAACGCCATTGTGCACGTCGATGGAGACCGGGTGCAGCTGCGGGCTGACCTGGAATATCTGGCACTCAACAAGATGCCGGGCATGCTGTCGACGATGTTCGACGAAGACGGCCGGCCGACCATTGCCGACATGCTCGAGGACTGGGGAATCACCACCCGTCTGTATCACGTCGGTCGACTCGATATCGACTCAGAAGGGCTGCTACTGCTGACCAACGACGGGGAACTGGCGCATCGATTGACTCACCCATCGTTCGGTGTCGCCAAGACCTACATGGCTGAGATTCCCGGGCCGGTGCCGCGTGACTTGGCGCGCAGATTATTGCGCGGCGTGGAACTGGATGACGGCCCGGCCAAGGTCGACTCCTTCGATGTCGTTGATGTACTCGGTGGCCGCGCCGTTATCGAAGTGGTTTTGCACGAGGGTCGCAAGCGCATCGTGCGACGGCTACTCGAAGCGGCAGGGCACCCCGTGTCGCGCCTGGTGCGCACCCAAATCGGCGAGCTGCGACTCGGGCATCAGCGTCCGGGAACAGTACGGCGGCTGAACCCTGTCGAGGTAGCACAGTTGTACCGGGTGGTGGGCATGTGACAGACGGGTATGACGTTTTCCCCGGCCGTCGCCTCGTCGCCATCGATGGCCCCTCCGGCACCGGGAAATCCACCGTGGCGCGCGCTGTCGCGCGCACGCTCGGCTCGGGGTATCTGGACACCGGTGCGCTGTACCGGACTGTGACGCTGCATGTGCTTCAGGCCGGAATCGATCCCGGCGACGACGAAGCGGTAGCCGCCTCGTTGGCAGGCATGGAGTTCGACGCGCCGACTGACCCAGACCGGCAACAGCATCGGCTGGGGGGCGTGGACGTGACGAGTCGAATCCGCGCCGAGGATGTGACGAGCGCGGTGTCCGCCGTGGCTGCGAACCCCGCCGTGCGCGCATTTCTGCTGCAGCAGCAACGGGAGATCGCTTATGGCGCACCGATGGTGGTCGAAGGGCGTGATATTGGCACGGTGATTGCGCCGGACGCGCCGGTGAAGATCTATCTGACCGCCGACGCGGCGGTGCGTGCGGCCCGGCGGCTGCGACAGAACGCTGATGGTCACGTGGCGGGGCCAGGTAATTCTGCGGGAGTCGCGGACACCGTCGAGGCTGTTGAAGCGGACCTTGAGCGCC
>JBDTAR010000032.1:0-11737 GCA_039924545.1 Nakamurella sp.
GCGCGGGGAACCAGGCGAGAAAGGCATAGCGGCCATGACGATGACCGATCCGATCGCGGACATGCTTACGCGTATCCGCAACGCGAACTCGGCATACCACGAGCAGGTGGTGATGCCCTTCTCGAAGCTGAAGGGCTCCATCGCCGACATCCTCGTCAGGGAGGGCTACATCGCCTCCTGGACGACCCAAGACGCACCAGTGGGCAAATCCTTGGTGATCGCCCTCAAGTACGGCCCGCAACGCGAGCGTTCGATCTCCGGCATTCGGCGGGTGTCGAAGCCCGGTCTGCGCGTGTACACACGCTCCACCGAGCTCCCCAAGGTGCTCGGCGGTTTGGGCGTGGCCATCATCTCGACCTCGGCGGGGCTGTTGACCGATCGCCAGGCCGGCAAGAGCAAGGTGGGCGGGGAAGTCCTCGCCTACGTCTGGTAAGGCGGCCTCTTATGTCTCGAATTGGAAGACTTCCGATCCCGGTTCCGTCCGGTGTCGATGTGTCTATTGATGGTGCGGCTGTGACAGTCAAGGGCCCGAAGGGCACATTGACGCACACGATTCCGTCGCCGATTGTGGTTGCTCGGGGTTCCGAGGAAACGGCCGGTTCACTTGTCGTGACTCGCCCGAACGACGAGCGCGAGTCGAGGGCGCTGCATGGGTTGACCCGCACGCTCGTGAACAACATGGTGATCGGTGTGACCGAGGGCTACTCGAAGGGTCTGGAAATCGTCGGCGTCGGCTACCGCGTCGCGGCCAAGGGCAACGACCTCGAGTTCGCACTCGGGTTCTCGCACTCGATCACTGTGCAGCCGCCAGAGGGAATTTCTTTCGTAGTCGCTTCTCCGACTGCGCTGCGCGTCGAGGGTATCGACAAACAGCTCGTGGGGGAAACAGCAGCGAACATTCGTAAACTACGCAAGCCAGAGCCTTATAAGGGCAAGGGTGTGCGTTACGCCGGAGAAAACGTCCGGCGCAAGGTCGGAAAGACGGGTAAGTGATTATGGCACTGTCTGTATCTCACGCACGAGCTGTCTCCCGTGCGCGTCGTCATTTCCGGTTGCGCAAGAAGGTCGTCGGCTCTGCTGTGCGTCCTCGCTTGGTCGTCACGCGCTCGGCACGC
This sequence comes from Nakamurella sp., assembly GCA_039924545.1. Classification (GTDB taxonomy): domain Bacteria; phylum Actinomycetota; class Actinomycetes; order Mycobacteriales; family Nakamurellaceae; genus Nakamurella. The sequence continues at coordinate 1,116 of JBDTAR010000032.1, forward strand.
CACATCGGCGCGCAGATCGTCGACGATTCCGTCGGTCGCACCCTCGTTGCCGCATCTACGTTGGAGGCCGACCTTCGTGCCGCCTCCGGCGATAAGTCGGCGAAGGCACGTACCGTGGGTGAGATTCTCGCGGAGCGCGCTAAGGCTGCTGGCATTACTGCGATCGTCTTCGATCGCGGTGGCGACCAGTACCACGGCCGTGTTGCTGCGCTGGCCGATGGCGCCCGTAGCGGCGGACTGGAGTTCTGAGGCTATGACTACTTCTATTTACTGCACGACGATCGAGAGGGATATCTGATGCCCGGACCCGCACGCCGCGATTCGGATCGCCGTGACCGCGGACGCGGTCGCCGCGAGCCGGTCGAGAAGAACCCGTTCCTTGAGCGCATCGTGGCGACCAATCGCGTCTCCAAGGTGGTGCAAGGCGGTCGTCGCTTCAGCTTCACCGCCCTGGTTGTCGTCGGTGACGGTAACGGACGCGTCGGAGTCGGCTACGGCAAGGCGAAGGAAATCCCTGCTGCTATCGCCAAGGGCGTCGAAGAGGCCAAAAAGAGCATGTTTTCGGTGCCTCGCGAAGGTGGAACCATCCCCCATTGGATCCAGGGTGAGAAGGCCGCCGGCGTCGTACTCTTGCGTCCGGCTGCCCCGGGTACCGGCGTCATCGCTGGTGGCCCTGTGCGGGCTGTGCTGGAGTGCGCTGGGATCACCGATGTGCTCACTAAGTCTCTCGGGTCGAAGAACGCGATCAACATCGTGCATGCCACCATTGCAGCTCTCAAGGGCCTACAGCGGCCTGAGGAAATAGCGGCACGTCGCGGCCTAACTCTCGAAGAAGTGGCACCGGCGCCTTTGCTGCGCGCTCGTGCAAGGCTGGCGGTGTAACGAAATGACACAATTAAAGGTCACGCAGATCAAGTCCATCATCGGACAGAAGCCGAAGCCGCGTGAGTCGGTGCGATCCCTTGGGCTGAAGCGAATTCACCACAGTGTCTTCATTGAGGACACTCCACAGGCTCGCGGCTACCTGCGGTCGGCGCGGCATCTGTTGGATGTCGAAGAGATCGAAGGGACTGCTCCCGAGGCCGGCGCGAAGAGGGCAAGCAAATGACGATCAAGGTTCACCACCTGCGCCCCGCCCCGGGCGCCAAGACCGCGAAGACACGTGTCGGTCGCGGTGAAGGCTCCAAGGGCAAGACTGCAGGTCGCGGTACAAAGGGAACTGGCGCGCGCAAGAATGTGCCAGCAGGGTTCGAAGGCGGACAGCTGCCGCTGCACATGCGCCTGCCGAAGCTCAAGGGCTTCCGCAACAGGTTCAAGACGCAGTACCAGGTAGTGAATGTGGGCCAATTGGCGGCCACGTTCTCCGACGGTGGTCCGGTCGATGCAGACGCAATCGTGGCTGCTGGACTCGTCCGCGATGGGTTCAAGGTCAAGGTGTTGGGCGACGGCGATATCGCCGGAGTTACTCTCCAGGTGACTGCGGATGCCTTCTCTGGTTCGGCGCGCGAGAAGATCGCTGCTGCTGGCGGGTCCGTAACCACCCTGTAATCTGCCTCATATCGGTACGGTAGGTGGCGGGCGGCTCACAGGCCCCCGCCGCCTGGCCGCCCGCGATTTCACCATTCCCCGCCCACCAGTGGGGCGCTTTGGGAGGACCATTGCTCACCGCCTTCGTCTCGGCCATCAAGACGCCGGATCTTCGTAAGAAGATTCTGTTCACGTTGGGGATGCTAGTGCTGTACCGCCTCGGTGCGACTATTCCGTCGCCCGGGGTGAACTACACCGCCGTGCATCAGTGCCTGGATTCCGCTACCGGCGATGCAAACCAGACGTTTACGCTGTTGAACCTGTTCTCCGGCGGAGCGCTGCTGCAATTGTCGATCTTCGCGCTCGGCATCATGCCGTACATCACCGCGTCGATCATCGTGCAGCTGTTGGTAGTCGTGATCCCGCGCTACGAGCAGTACAAGCAAGAGGGTCAGGCCGGTCAGGCCAAGATGACTCAGCACACGCGGTACATCACCATTGGGCTGGGTGTGTTGCAGTCTGCGGGCTTCATCGCACTCGCGCTCAACGGCCAGATGTTCGCCGGTTGCGCGCAGGGCAAGGATGTCATCTACGGCAAGGACCCGCTGACCCTGGCGACGCTGGTCTTGGTGATGACGGCGGGCACCACGGCCATTATGTGGATGGGCGAGCTCATCACCGATCGCGGTATCGGCAACGGTATGTCACTGCTGATCTTCACGTCGATCGCAGCGCGGATTGTGCCTGAGGGTCAGAACATCCTGACGAACAATTCGCCGGTCGTATTTGGCGTCATGGTGGCGCTGGCATTCGGGATCATCATTGCTGTTGTGTACATCGAGCAGGGTCAGCGGCGCATAGCTGTTCAATACGCGAAACGCATGATCGGCCGGAAGATGTACGGCGGCACCTCGACCTACCTGCCGCTGAAAGTCAATCAGGGTGGCGTGATCCCTGTTATTTTCGCGTCGTCCCTCCTCTACATTCCAACCCTGATCACCAGTCTTATTGCGTCTACCACCACGGACAAAGACGGCACGGTGGTGGTCAACCCCATTGTGACCTTCGTCAACGAATACATAGCTGCCCCGGGTGCCTGGTCGCATGTATTGCTGTATTTCCTGCTGATCATCTTCTTCACGTATTTCTATAACGGAATCCAGTTCAACCCGGTAGACCGGGCTGACGACCTGAAGAAGTACGGCGGCTTTATCCCAGGGATCCGGCCTGGTAGGCCCACTGCGGAGTACCTGCAGTTCGTGCTCTCGCGGATTACGCTGCCTGGATCGCTGTACTTGGGCGTCGTGGCGATCCTGCCTGACTTCTTCCTGTCGGTCACCGGACCGGGTAACAACCAGAACTTCCCGTTCGGCGGCGTCTCTGTGCTGATTCTGGTCGCTGTCGGTCTTGACACGATGAAGCAGGTCGAGTCTCAGTTGATGCAGCGGAACTATGAAGGCTTCTTGCGGTAGCGGACGCTGTTTGCGGTAGCGGACGCTTTTTGAGGCATCGGACGCTGTTTGTGGTAGCGAGCGTAGGGTGCGTCAGCCAGCGCGGCCCGCGGTAGTTTGTGCCGGTTGCGGTAGGAGGCGCGGCGCGCAGGAGTGACGGCAACAGCATGTTCCACGATAGGTAAGACGCGACAACCAGCGAGAAGTATTCGGAGACTGATATGCGCCTTTTGATCATCGGCCCCCAAGGGGCTGGCAAGGGAACGCAGGCGGCCCTCATAGTTGACGGTCTCGGCATACCTCACGTATCGACCGGGGATCTCTTCCGGGCTAACATTGGCGCAGGAACCGACTTGGGCTTGCGTGCGCAGTCGTACATGAACGCTGGCGACCTGGTGCCAGACTCGGTGACGCAGGACATGGTGGCGGACCGGCTAACGCAGGACGACGCCGCCCCCGGCTTCCTGCTGGATGGTTTTCCGCGCAATATTGCCCAAGCACGCTGGCTCACCGATCTCCTGGACGAACGGGGAACGCCAGTGCAGGCGGTAGTGGTCCTAACAGCCCCGGATGAGGTGTTGACCGAGCGGATGCTGGCGCGCGGGCGGGCAGACGATACTCATGAGGCGATCCAAAAGCGCCTAGATATCTATTACTCAGAGACGCAGCCGTTGGTCGATTTCTACCAGGAGCAGGTGGTGTCCATCGACGGCGTTGGTGATGTCGATGCCGTTCACGCTCGAATCATGAGCGCGCTTGGCGGCATCGATTTAGATTAGGCGTAGGCCATTGTTGCCGTGGAAATGAGACCGTAAATGCTGGGTCGAGACGCTATCGAGATCCATAGTCGCAGTGAGTTAGAGGCAATGCGTGCGTCGGGGCGAATTCTTGCCGATGCCATCGCGTCTGCGCGCGCCGAAGTGGCCCCGGGCGTCTCCACTGCGCATATTGACGAGGTTTTTGCCGCAGCGATTGCTGCTGCGGGGGCTACATCAAGCTTCTTGAACTACGGCGGAGAGCCTGACGGGACTGGCGCATTTCCAGCACGGATCTGCGCATCGGTGAACGACCAGGTCGTGCACGGGATCCCGTCATACAAGGTCGTTCTTGCAGAAGGCGACCTTTTGTCAATTGATGCTGGCTGCATTCTTGAAGGTTGGCATGCGGATTCGGCCATTACGGTGCATGTGGGGCAGGCGCCGTCTATGGATGAAGTCGACCTGATCGCCGCCACAGAGACGTCGATGTGGGCGGGAATCGCGGCTGCGGCTGCGGCTAGCCGGGTTGGTGACATTTCCTGGGCGGTGGAGATGTCGGTGAGGTCCTCGGAGCGGTCTGACGGCCGCCGCTACGGGCTGGTCTCGGGGTACGGTGGCCACGGCATCGGGTCAGAAATGCACATGGCGCCTTTCATTCCTAACGCCGGGCGGCGCGGGAAGGGACCGCGGCTTGGGCCCGGGATGTGCCTGGCGATTGAGCCCATGTTGACGTTGGGGCGCCCGCAGGTCGAAGAGTCCGAGGACGGTTGGACCGTGGTCACTCGGGATGGGTCACGGGCGGCGCATACCGAACATTCCGTCGCAATCACAGACGACGGCATTTGTGTGCTTACTGCAAGTGATGGTGGTGCCGCTGGCCTCGCCGGCTACGGGATCGCCCCCATCGACCTCGGATAGTTGGGGCTGGAATCCGCTCGCTTTTCGACGAATGAAAGGTTCCGCATGAGCGCGATGCGCAAGCGGGTCGCCGCTATCGACTGCGGCACTAATTCGATTCGATTGCTCGTGGCAGACCTGTCACTGACCCCGGCGGGTGCCTACCTGGTGGACGTCCACCGCGAAATGCGCATGGTTCGGCTCGGGCAGGACGTTGATGCGACTGGACGGTTGGCTCCGGAAGCGTTAGACCGAACGTGGAAGGCGTTGTCGGACTACGCCGCCGTCATCCGGGCGTCTGGTGTTGACGAGATTCGAATGACGGCGACCTCGGCAACGCGCGATGCCGAGAACGCCGCGGAATTCACCGCAATGGTGAATGGGACGCTGGGGCAAGACCCGGAAGTTATTGCCGGAACCGAAGAGGCGGCGCTGTCCTTCGCAGGCGCGGTCGGCGATCTGTCGGTGGCTGACGGCCCGTTCCTCGTCTTCGACATCGGCGGTGGTTCAACGGAGTTCGTGGTCGGATCTGTTGCGGGAGGGTCCGTCGAGCTATCCGGGGCCGTGAGCCAGAACATTGGCAGCGTGCGGATTACCGAGCGGATTCTGCATGGTGATCCGCCTGCCGCCGAGGAAATTTCCACCGCGCGGGACTGGGCCCACGCGGTCGTGTCTATTGGGCTGGATGAACTGCCCGCCGGGGTACTCGCATCGGCGCGATCCGTTGTTGCGGTGGCTGGTACGGCAACGACCGTGGCCGCGGGCGCTCTTGATCTCCCGGTGTACGACCCGACAAAGATTCACCTGTGTCGTCTGTCGCCGGCAGCCATTCGTGAGCAGTCCGACAAGCTATTGGCGGCGACTATCGGCGAACGAGTCGCTCTTGGCTACATGCACCCGGGGCGCGCTGACGTGATCGGCGGCGGGTCGCTCGTGCTCGCCACTGTGGCAGAGGCGTTGGCTCGGCGCATCGGACTGCGTGAGCTCATCGTGTCCGAGCACGACATTCTGGACGGCATCGCGCTGTCGATGGCCTGAGGCTGCTCAAATATGTCGAAGCGAGATGCGACTGCTGGCGCGTACCCGCGCCAGATCGCCCTCGTCATCAACCCGGCGGCCGATCGGGGCGCAGCGATCCGGGTGGGCGCGGGCGCCGCCGCAACGCTGTCGGCTGTGTTCGATGTCCGGCTGCACCAACCTCTGCGCGGGGCAGTCGAATCGATTGCGACGATCCGACGGGCGATTGCTGACGGTGCCGATGCAGTGGTCGTGTGCGGCGGCGACGGAATGGTCCATCTCGCCGCCAACGTTCTCGCCGGGGGTCACATCCCGCTGGGTGTCCTGCCTGCCGGAAGCGGCAACGATATCGCCGATGTGCTCGGCATGGACAGGCACCCGGCGGCCGCAGCGAGACAGATCCAGGCGGCGCTCACTGCTGGGTCGGTCGCGCGGATCGATGTCGGCCGCTGCGACGGCCCGCCACTAGTGCCTGGAACGAGTCGCGCCTTCGTGGGCTTGCTCTACGCGGGGATCGACTCGGCCGTCAACGAGCGCGCCAACCGGATGCGCCGCATGCCTGGCGCGGCCCGATACAATGTTGCGTTGGCTATCGAGACCGCGCGGCTACGGGCCCGGTGCTTTCAGCTAGTAGTCGATGGTGAGCCGCGTGACATCCCCGCAATCCTGGTCGCGATTGGCAATGGGCCGCAATACGGCGGCGGGAAACGTATCGCGCCGCACGCAAGCTGGGATGACGGAGTTTTAGGTGTGACGGTGATCGGCCCGATCTCACGATTCACACTCGCCCGCATTGCGCCCAGTCTGCGACGCGCCGGACACGTGGGGCATCCTCGGGTGCTGCTTCTCAACGCGAAGTCGGTGACCATGGATTGCGCGGAACCTGGCACCGTCGCATACGCGGACGGCGAGTACGTCGGCCCGTTACCTATCCGGGTGTGGGTCGAGCGAGGCGGCCTACCGGTGTTGGTGCCACCGAATGCTGGCACGATAGGAACGTGACCACTGCAGCAGCAACCAGCCCGAATCCCATCACCGCGCCACAGCGGGCTCATCAAGTGGCCACCATTGAAGAGCTCGACGCGCTCATCATCACGTGCCGTGCCTGCCCACGACTGGTGGCCTGGCGGGAAGAGGTTGCCGCGCACCCTCGCGCGTCATTTGCGGGCCAAACCTACTGGGGCAAAGCGGTTCCCGGCTTCGGGCCGGCCGATGCGCGAGTCCTCGTGGTTGGTCTAGCCCCGGCGGCGCACGGTGCGAATCGGACGGGTCGGATGTTCACCGGCGATCGTTCCGGCGACTTCCTATTCGCGGGCCTGTATCGGGCAGGAATGGCGTCATCCCCGCACACTGCCTCGGCAGACGATGGGCTCACGCTTACTGGAGTTCGTATCACCTCACCAGTGCATTGCGCCCCTCCCGCAAACAAGCCGACCACCGGTGAGCGCGATATGTGCGCACCGTTCCTGCAGCGGGAACTCGAACTCATGGCGCCGACGCTCAAAGTCGCCGTCGTCCTCGGTGGATTCGGCTGGCAGGCGCTTTTGGCGTCGCTGGAACGCTCCGGCTGGGTGATCGGTAAACCACGACCGAAGTTCGCGCATGGCGCGCTCGCCACCGTTTCCCGTGGCACGCAACAGCTGTCGTTACTTGGCTGCTACCACGTCAGTCAACAAAACACGTTCACGGGCCGACTCACGGCGGCTATGCTCGACGACGTCATGTCTCGGGCGAAACAGCTTTCCGGGCTGTGACTCGGTCGCGGACCCCGTTCTCGCCCAGGGTGCCTCGCCCAGGGTGCCTCGCCCAGGATGCCTCGCCCAGGGTGCCTCGCCCAGGGTGCGGACCAGTTGCGAGGGTGCGTGCGCGATTGCGTCCGCACCCTGACAATCGGTCCGCACCTTCGCGATTGCGTCCGCACCCTGGGGACTTAGCCTGCCGCACGCCAGTGCTAGCCCTGGGATGCGGCCTTCTCGAACGCGATCCGCGGCTGCTCCAACTGGCCGAGCGAAACGACCTCGCGTCGGAACAGCAGCCCGCCCGTCCAATCAAGGATGATGCGGATCTTCCGATTCGCGGTGGGCATCTTGGAGACGTGATAGGTGCGGTGCATCCACCATGCCGGAAATCCGCGCAGCCTCACCCCGTAGATTTCTGCAACTCCTTGATACAGCCCCAGGGATGCGACCGAGCCCGCGTACGCGTGACGGTACTGCTGGAGGTTCCCGCCGCGGATATAAGCGGCAACGTTTCGCGCGAGCTGCTTCGCTTGACGTACGGCGTGCTGCGCGCTCGGTCCGCACAGCGCCGCGGGGTCGGACTTGGTGACGTCCGGCACCGCAGCGCAGTCGCCGGCGGCGAACACGCCCGGTGTACCAATCACGGCCAGCGTCGCGTCGCACATGATGCGTCCCTTGCCGTCAAGCGGGAGGTCGGTGTTGCCCAGCATGGGGTTGGGCTTAACTCCGGCGGTCCACACGACCGTGTCGGCATCGAATTTGTCACCGTCGGAGAGTTCCACGCGACCATGTATGACGCTGTTCAGCCTGGTGGCGAGCCGAACATCGATTCCCCGCTCGCGTAGTTGCTCGAGGGTGTAGTTCGACATGCGCATGGATACCTCGGGCATCACGCGGTCGGAGGCCTCCACCAGCAGCCAGCGCATATCGGAGATGTCCACGCCAGGGGTATAGCGGGTGGCATAGCGCGCCATGTTCTCCAGCTCGCCGAGCGCCTCGATGCCGGCGTAGCCGCCGCCGACAAAGACGAACGTCAACGCTCGGCGACGGGCAGCGTCATACTCGTTTGATCCGGCGGTGTCTCCGTCGGGTGAGCCTGCGGAAACTCTGCCGGGCGATCCGACTGTGTCTTTGCCGGAGGATCCGGAGAGCGACGCCGCAAAATCTAGCCGGCCCAAGACATTATTGCGCAGTGCGATGGCTTCACCGATAGTTTTGAAGCCGATGCCGTGTTCGGCGAGTCCCGGGATGGGTAGTACACGGGACACCGAGCCGGGTGCCATGACGAGGATGTCGTAGTTGAGCTGGTACGCCGCGCCGCCGATGGGACTGACGGTAACGGTGCGGGCGGCGTGGTTCACGGCCGTGGCGGCGCCGGTGATGATGCGGCAGTGACGCAACGTCGGGCGCAGTGGGACCACGACGTGTCGCGGCTCGACGTTACCGGCGGCGGCCTCGGGGAGGAACGGCTGGTACGTCATGGTGGTTTGTGGATCCACAACGGTGACTGCTACTGCGCCGCTGCGGATTTCATGTTTCAGTGCGCGCTGTAAACCGAGCGCTGTGTACATACCGACGTACCCGCCGCCGATGATGACGATTCGCTTCGGAGAGCTTGTGCATTCGTTCACAAGCTCCACTGTACCGATTCAGGGTCTGTCATGGAAGGCAACTGACCAGGGCTGGTGGCAGCGGCACAGTTCGCAGTCTCGTAGGATCGATCTCGCGCCATGCGGCGCCCCCGTAGCCCAATCGGCAGAGGCAGGCGACTTAAAATCGTTCCAGTGTGGGTTCGAGTCCCACCGGGGGCACTATAGGCCATTCACGAAACTGGGTGTGTCGCGGTTACGAAATTGCTGTTTAGCTGGCGCTGGGGACTGGTTGAAGGAGATTGGCGGGTTGTTTGCTGATTTTCTGCGGATTTTCGGGTGCGCCCTTGTGTTCGGGCTGTCGAGTCGTCGCGTGTGGGCGTTTGCGTAGCTGTTTGGTGATACGCCGATAGCCCGAGAGCGTGTGGCTTCGGTCTACTGGGTCGTGCTGTGGGGTTGCTCGGCCGTGTTGCGGCAGCTACGTCCTGCTGGGCGGTCGTGTCAAGGCGAGGTCGCGGTGGTCCGTGATTGGCGTGCCGTTGGCGTCGATTTCCTCGAAGTCATGCGATGTGTCGGTCACTTCGTGGTCCCGGTGCTTGCTCTTCCTTTTCTTGTTCGTGTGACGTTTTTCCGGCATGAGGCCCAGTTGGCGCAGGTTGGATGCAGCAATTGCCAGCATGGTCATGATGCTAGTTTTCACGTGGCCCACTACGTGGATCCAGCCGCGGCGGACGTGTTCGGTCGATGAGCTTTTCAAGGTGCCGAATTGCCCCTCGACTGCGGTGCGTTTGCCGTAAGCGCTGATCCATTCGTCGCTGCCCCAGTAGAGGCGCTGCCGGATTTTCTCCTCGATGCTGCCGGGGATTGTGATGGTGCGCTGGTGCTCATTGCGTGGCGTGTTCTTGCCGTACGTAATGGCTTGTGTTCCACCGGGCAGAAGCATGGACGTCGAGCAGGTCGGGTCTTTCAGTGTGCCGGCGCAGCAGGGTGCTTCGAAGCGTTCCTTCCCGGTGGGGTCCGGGCCTTGGACCCGCCGGTATGCGTAGGTCTGTCGTTCCGCGATCAACTTCTTGAATTCTTGGATCGCTTCGACTCGGGCGGCGTATTCACGCATGTCTTGTGCGTTAGCGCATTTTTTCAATCTGCCAGCGGTTAGGGTGGCTGGCCTTTTTATCGTGTGTAGGTGTTTCGGGGTTGCTATGTGGTGCGGCCAGCCGTCAATCATGAGCACTTTATGGAGGCCGCGGTGACCGTTCACGATGACGGGCACTTCGGTGTAGATCGCGCGTTGCTCGTTCGGCATCAGGTCGATGATCTGCTCGATGCCAAGCTCCCTCAACGGCGTCGCCCAGTTTTCTGGCACGACTTTGGAAAACCCGCGGTCGGAAGCCAGGTGTGTCACCGGTGGCTCGCTATGGTCGCTGCGCTGCGCTTGCATGTGGGTGATCATGGTCAGTGCTGCGCGCGCACCGTCGCTGTTACCAGGTGCCAGGGTAAATTTTTCGATTAACTTAGGACCTTCGGGATCCATGCGGCAGAGTGCGACGCCCTGGTATCCGTAGACTCGGTTGCTTTTGATTCCTTTGGCGTAGGTGGCGGTTTGGTACCCCCAGACGGCATCTGGATCGAAAGTCTCTTGGCCCT
>JBDTAR010000033.1:0-4353 GCA_039924545.1 Nakamurella sp.
TGACTACTCCGTCGGCTACGGCAAAGTCATCCTGCTCGGCGAACATTCAGTGGTGTACGGCCGACACGCGATTGCCACACCACTTCAGATCTCCATTAAGGCGCGCGTTGAAGACGCCGACGAAGGCTTGACGCTGCTTATCCCGCGCTGGGGCGTGGAGCAGAAACTGCACCCGGAAGCGGGGCGGCCAGGGTCGTTCTTGGGACTGATGAATCTAGTACTCGGCGAGCTGGGGTTGGCCGGCCGACCCATGCGCATCCATGTGCAGCCGGATGTGCCGCGCGCCGTCGGACTGGGCTCTTCCGCGGCGCTGTCGGTGGCGATCGTGCGCGCCGTCGACGCGCAGTATCAGGTGGGGCTCACCGACGAGCAGGTCTGCCGCATCGCCTACGAATGCGAAAAGATCGCGCACGGAACGCCATCCGGCGTGGACAATACTGTCGCCACCTACGGCAAGACGATCTTGTTCAGCCGCAACGATCGCACCGTTTCTGGCGGCACTGTTGTGAACGGCATGGTTTCGAACGGTTCTGTCTCATCCGGTGCGGTCTCATCCGGTGCGGTTTCGGACGGTGCGGTTTCGGACGGTGCGGTTTCGGACGGTGCGGTTTCGGACGATAGTCTCGACGGGCCGACAAACGGTTCGCCGACGATGCGCACCCTGACCGTGCCAGGGCCGCTGCCCATCGTGATCGGCCTGACGGGCACCGAATCGCTCACCGCGAAAACCGTGGCGCAGGTTCGGGAACGCTGGCAGCAGCAGCCAGCCCTGTACGAGGGGATCTTCGACACGATCGACTCGCTGGCGCTCGCCGCCGTCGAGGCGTTGGAGGCCGGAAAGTTCGATCAGCTGGGCGAGCTGATGAACATCTGCCAGGGTCAGCTCAACGCGCTTCAGGTCTCCAGCCCGCAGATCGAAGACCTAGTCCAAGTCGCCCGGCGTGCTGGTGCCGCGGGTGCGAAGCTCACCGGCGGAGGTGGCGGCGGCGCGATCGTCGCGCTGTGCCCGGATGGCGGAGCGCAGGTGGCGGCCGCGATGCGCGAGGCGGGCTATGAGGCGCTGGAGGTGCCGCAGTGAGTGCGGCAGGGGCGCGGAACTCCGCAGACGCGACTGGTGCAGTGGGCGCGACTGGTGCAGTGGGCGCAGCAGACACACAGCGCGCAGCAGACACACAGCGCGACTCCGTGGTCTCCTCCGACTCCGAGGAGCTAATCCTGGTCGACCTTAACGACCACGAGGTGGGCTTTGCCAGTAAGGCAGACGCGCACGACGGCGAAGGGATCCTGCACCGTGCTTTCTCAGTGTTTCTGCACGACGCCGACGGGCGTATTTTGTTGCAACAGCGCGCATCCGGTAAACGTCTGTGGGCGGGGTTTTGGGCTAACAGCGTCTGCTCGCATCCGCGGCGAGGCGAGTCGATGGAACTGGCTACTCGACGACGGATGCAGCAGGAACTCGGCGTTGCCGTCGACGTCACGTTCTGCTTCAAATTCGACTACCACGCCCGGTTCGGATCGCTGGGGTCCGAACGCGAACTGTGCTGGGTGTACCTGGGCATGCTCGATAGCGCGGCGATGGCTGCCGTCACCCACAACCGCACAGAAATTGACGCGGTGCGCTGGGTATCGCCGGACGAGCTCGACCGGGAACTCGTCGAGCATCCGGAGCTATTCACCCCGTGGCTGCATTTGGAATGGGAGCAGCTGCGCGGGCGACTGGTGCCGTAGCTACGCTGCGGTAGCCGCGCTTCGGTGGCCGCGCTTCGGTGGCCCCACTGCCGTGAGCCCGCCGGGGCGCCCCGCTTGCAACCCTCGCCACGTCGTCGCCGCAAGCAAAGGCCAGTCGTAGGATCGGCTAAGGGCATCAATACAGGAGGCTTGCGATGCGCGTAGCGATTGTTGGTGGGGGCAATTCTGGCGAGGCAATTGCCCGCGCCGTTCGCGAGCGTGGCGGCGACGCGATACTTCTGTCGCGGTCCACCGGGTTCGATGTGCTCGATGACGCAGCGCCGGGAAAGTTCCACGCGTCGCGCGAAACCGATGGTGGCATCGATGTTTTCGTGGAGGCAACGGGGTCTACTGCGGCCAGCGCGAACGCGTCCGCCGCCTTCTTCGGCCATTCCACGCGGACCGTTGCCGCCGCAGCAGGCATGTTCGGCGCGCGGCATATTCTGTTGTCGATCGTCGGCTGCTACCTGCCTGCCGTGCAGGGTTTCGGTTACTACGCGGGCAAGACGGCGCAGGAGCGAATTGCCCGCGAGGCAAGTGAGAATCTCACTATCGTGCGGTCCACCCAGTGGTTTGAATTCGGACAACAAATGCTGCAGCGCTTAGGGTTCGGCCTCTCGGCATTAGTGCCAAGCATGCGAATCCAGCCAATCGCCATGGACTCCGTGGCTGACACCATTGCCAGTTGCGCCCTCGAAGACGGGCATGACGACGTCCTCGAGGTTGCCGGTCCCGAAGTGATGACGCTGCGTGAATTGGTCCGGCGCCTGCCTCATCGCCCGCCCGTCGTGCTTCCCCTGGCTATTCCCAGCCAGTGGGGGCGCGCGTTTCGGAACGGCACGCTTCTACCGAGCTCCAGCGCGATCATCATGGGCCCCACGCTGGACGAATGGCTCGCACAACACGCAGCAACATTACGCCCTTAGCCGCTCGTACCCCGCATGTGGGCAATGCCGACGATGTGCGCCATGCGCGGGGAGATCGGCGCCGGAGCGAATCCGAACCGACGAACGCGGCTGACCTTGAAACCGGCCCGGGCGATCGCGGACGCCGTGTCACGATTCGGATGGCAGCCACCGGCATAGCGGCGCCACAGCGGTGTGAGTGCATCCTCCATCCATCCGACGATGCGCGAGCGGGACCGGACGTGCTCGTAGAAGCGCAGTTCACCGCCGGGTCGGAGCACCCGCCGAATCTCGGCAAGCGCGGCTGCCTGACTGGGCACGCTGCACAACACCAGTGAACACACCACCGCGTCAACGGAACCATCCGCACCAGGGAGAGCCTCGGCGCAACCCTCGACCACCGAGATGGTGGGCGCCGACGGGCCGGACGCCGCCAGGGCCGCACGCTCCGCGAGCCCCCGAAGATAGGCGTCGGGCTCGATCGCCAGAACCGTCGTCACTTCCGGTGGGTAGTGCCGGAACATGGCTCCCGGGCCGCACCCGATCTCGACCACGGAACCAGACAGTCCGACCACCAGCTCGGCGCGATGCTCGGCGGCCCCGCGCGCATCCATGATCGGCGACAGCCGGGCGAATCCGCGTGCGAAAGTACTCGGTCGGGCTGGGCGTTGAACGGCCACCTTCTGGCATCTCCCCAAGATCGCAGCAACGAGATCGCGGCAACGCGGTCACGACCAGCGGAAGAACCTGAAGCCGGCACGTTGTCGGTCAAGCCTATCTTCGCCTCGTCGGGGGTGGGCTGAAATCGATTTCTGAGGACTCGGAATAGCGTTGTCGATGCCTGCGTTTTATGTGGTGCTAGTAGCACACGCATTTTATGTGGTGCTAGTAGCACACGCATCTAGTAGCACACGCATGTGGTGCTAGTAGCACACGCATCTAGCCACATGTGGCGGCAGACGGCACTGCGTCGGTCGCCCACCTCTCGGCAGAACCACAAGGAGTATTTGAATGCCCGTAAGCCACGAAGTAGTCGACAGTCCCACCGAATGGGTCGCCGATCACATCCACAAGTACGTCGAATCCGACGGCCACGAGGGGCACCTCTGGAATGGGGTGGCCACCCTGCTGCTCACGACGACCGGCCGCAAATCCGGCACGCTGCATCGCACCGCGTTGATCTACGGGCGCGACGCGGATCGTTACCTGATCATGGCGTCTAAGGGCGGCGCGCCGAAGCATCCACTCTGGTACTTGAACTTGGTGGCCAATCCGGAGGTCGAGCTACAAGTGGGTGACGAGAAGTTCGCGGCCCACGCCAGTGTCGCTGCCGGCGCCGAAAGGGATCGGTTGTGGAAGATCATGGCCGCGATTTGGACATACGACGAATACCAGGCCAAGACCGAGCGCGAGATTCCGTTGGTGATCTTGGAACGCGTATGACGATATCCTCCGCGAGGCCAATCCTGTCGGCCTGAGGGGTCACGCGACGGCGGTGCGGCCGCGCGAACCACGGCGTGAACCCGCTCGGCCAGCACACGATCCTCCGGCGTCATTTTCTCGATCGCGTCGAGCACTGCCTAGAGCGCGGCCACCTGCGTGGACGCTGGCTCACATGCTAAACGCACCAGGTACGACGTCTACTACCTCGTCGTCGCTCGGCTCACGGTGCACGACTTTCAGCCGCCTTTCGGTCGATTGGAGGACACTATGGGCATGG
>JBDTAR010000034.1:0-23199 GCA_039924545.1 Nakamurella sp.
GTCGGCCGACGAGATGAATGTCCCCCACGCCATCTATGGCATACGCCACGGTCCGCAGGGAAGCGTTCCGCTGCAACAGGTACCGGTACACGCCCTCGTGGTTTTCGTCGGGCTGGCGACATACGAAAGACTCAATTAGCAGCTCATGTGCGCCGACAATCAACCAGACCAGCGTTCGGTGCTTCCGCACCCCGGGCAAGGTGACCAAAAATGCGTCATCGCCTTCGCGGGCAAAATCCGCGCCTAGTTCGCCCAGCACTCGCTCCAGGAGCGTGGCAACGGTGTCGGCGCTAGCCGAGTCCAAGCCAGCGGCGGCAGCGCCGGCTGTACTAGCAGTACCGGCAGCACCCGCGCCAGCAACACCCGCGCCAGCAGAGCCGGACGAGCCCGCCAGCTCGCTCATGCCCCCGCCTCGAGACGAAGCAGTGGCGCCGCTGCCCGCTGGTACACATCCAGCAGCCTGTCCACGGTTGCTTCCCACGAGAAAGCCTCCGCATGCTGCCGAGCCGCGATCGCCATTCGGGAGCGCCGGATTGGGTTGAGCGCGACCGCTGCTAGCGCATCGGCCCAGGCATCGGCGCCGTGGCCGTCCACCAGTAGGCCCGACACCCCGTCGGCAACGGCAACGGGTAGCCCGCCCACCCTCGCGGCGACGATCGGCGTCCCGCAAGCCTGCGCCTCGAGTGCCACCAGACCAAACGATTCGCTGTGACTCGGTACCGCGACCACGTCCGCGGCCCGATACGCGTTCGCAAGCTGCGCGGGCGGCAGCGCCGGCTGTAGCCGCACGTCGTCAGCGACTCCCAGCGACTCCGCGAGCGCCTGAAGTCGAGCTGGCCCGCTGTGCCCGGATCCCGACGCGTTTCCCACAATCAGCGCGCCGATGCGCAGGTCCGGATATCGGTGCTGCAGCTCCGCAAGCGCCCGCACCAGGACGTCGGGCCCCTTATGCGGCTGGATGCGTCCCGCGAAGGCGAGAACAACGTCATACCCGGCGAAGCCGAACACGGCGCGCGCGGCAGCCTGCGACAAAGCGGCAGCCTGCGACAAAGAGTCACCCGGAGCCTGGGCATTCCACGGCTGCGCACTCCACGGCGTGAACGCGTCGACGTCCACGCCCGGCGGCACTACGGCCACCCTATTCGGATCCGCGCAGTACCTGTCAATAAGCTGCCGCGCCTCGACATCTGTTGCCGCAACTAATATATCGGCTTCGGAGACAATCTGCTCCTCGCCGATTTCGCGACTGCGAGGCTCACGCTGGTCGGCACTCCCGGCCAACGCGGCATTCTTCACCCGCGCCAGTGTGTGCGACGAATGCACCAATGGAATGCCCCAGCGGGACTGCAGCAGCTGCCCCACAAGCCCCGACAACCAATAGTGCGAATGCACCACGTCGAACCGCGGGCGAAGTTCCTGCGAGCCGCGGGGGGTGACCGCCCGCAACACCTGCGACGCGAACGGGCAGAGCAGCGCCGGTAGATCCTCCTTGGCGATCGCGCCGAACGGTCCAGCCAGCACGTGGCGCACCGAATATCCGGGCTCGACGTTCACGCACGGCGGCTGGTCGGAGCGGGTCGCGCGGGTAAACACTTCAACCTCAATGCCCCGCCGCGCCATCCGCCGCGCGATCGCGTCGATGTAGACGTTCATGCCGCCAGCGTCACCCCGCCCTGGCTGTTCCAGCGGAGAGGTGTGCACCGAGAGCATGGCTACTCGCCCGATCGCGAGGCGACCAGCGGCGGACGACATCACAACGAAATCCTGATTTCCGTTACAGGGCGGAGAAAGTTTTCCACGTGGCGTAAGGGACGCTCCAGTCCCAAATGTAGTCGGAGTAGGTCATGTTGACACCGGTGTTTTCCACCTCAACGGGCACACCGTAATAGACCATGTGGAAGAACTCTTCGCCGTCTTTCATGCCAATATTGACGCAGCCGTGCGAGATGTTCGCCTTGCCCAAAAGACCCTTCGCCTCGGTCCCCTTGTTCACGTGGATGAACTCACCGTTGTTGTTAATGCGGACGCCCCAATATTCCTTCACGCCGCAGTAGCCGTACTTCGGGTTGCACATTTCGAACTCGCCGGGCTTCATTTCCTGCACGACGTGAATGCCACTCACCGTGGTGCGGCCCTCATCGACCGACGCAGGCTTGCCATACGACACCGGGTAGTTCTTCACCACCGCGTCATTGACGAGAACCAGCAGCCGGTGCGAATCTACATCAGCCTTGACCACCATTTTGTCGCCGATGTCGAAATCGCGAACGATGTTTTCGCGGCCCCACCCACCGTCGCCGTAGTCGATGCCGTACAGGTTCGCCTCGACGTGTACCTCAGTGTTTCCCGGCCAGTATTCCGCCGGACGGAAGTGCACGCGGGACTGCGTCGGCCCGCCTTTCTGGATTACTTCGTCCTGCATCCAGCCCCAGGAGCCTTCAATTTTGTCGCCGCCATTGATGGTGACATGCAGCTGCCTTTCGGCCTCCGCACGGTTGGTAACCTTCCCGGCGAACGTGACGACGATAGGCGCCGCGATACCGACCTTGGCACCGTTCGGGATCTGTATGAATGCACGCATCGTCGCCGTCGGCTTGACCGTCGAAATCGTGCCATCGAACGGATGCGAGGCGCCGTCGGAATCCACCGATTCGCCCGAGATCTTGTATGTCACACCGTATTTCATCTCGCCCGTCGGGGCCCACGACTTACCGTCGGCGATCTCGCCCGCCACGACACTGCCGTCGTCACCGGTCATCGTCACCGAGGAGAGTGTCGCGTGGAACGCGGTGACCGTGATCGGTTGGTTTGGGCCGACGTCCTTGGTGCCGAACGCGGGTGTTGCCGAGACGCGCGGCGCAGTCGCCGTCGATGACGTCGAATTCGGGGCGGACGTGCTTTCCGACGCGGTCGCGCTCTGGGTCGGTACGGTGACTGTCGGATTTGCGACGGACGTTCCGCTCGCCCCCTGCGTCACGGTCACCACCACGGGTGCCGCCGAGGAGCAGGAACTCACGACCAGCGCGCCGGCCGCGATCACTACTGCTAGACGTGCGGCAAGCGCCAGTCGGCGTAGGGCCGGCTTGGGCGAGCGTCGTCGCATCATTCAATCTCCATCCGATATTGAGGTGCGCACGACACCGCAACGGTGCGTGCGCACACCGTGGTCTATAGTACGGACCCGCGCGCGAATGGGCAGCTGCCTTTCGGCGCTTCCCACCGGTAAGACGGTCTGGCAGCGGCTCCGGCCGCGTCGGTGAGGCGCATCTCACAAGATGCGTCGCGATGACCTATGACGCTGTCCTCGTGCCGCGCCCTAGTGCAGGGCGCTGCCCGCGAGCCATGTGGTCCACGGAACGGACCAGTCGCCGCCGTCCCATACCTGGATGCCGGGTGCGCCGGCGGCGCCGTGAATGATGACCGGGTCGCCGATCATCGAGTGGTTGAAGAACCAGACCGCGTTGGCCTTGCTGAGGTTTAGGCAGCCGTGTGAGGCGTCGACCCCGTGGTTTTGCGCCCAGACTGTGCTGTCTAATTCGTGCAGGAAAATGCCGCCATTGCTGATCCTGGTCGAGTAATAGATCGGTTCGGGTTTATAACCGCCGGGCGCATCGGCCGGCAGCCCATAGCTGGCCGACGACATCATCTCTGGATTGTCGTGCTCCAGGACGGTGTAAGTCCCGCCCAGCGTGTAAAAGTTGATGTATTTCCCGTTGACGGTCACACCGCCGTGTTTGCCCATGGAGGTATTCATCGTGCGCAACACGGCGCCGGCTCCGTCGTAAACGTTGACCTTATCCACGCCATGCGGAGCATTGTCGTAGGCCTGGGTGATCTGCGCCCGGCCGATGGTGAACGACGCGGTGACGTCGGACTGCCCATACAGGTTGTTTCCGACGTCCACGCCGTAGACGTCGGCGGCGATCGTGACCGTGGTGCCCGGCACCCAGAAACCCTTCGGGCGCCAGTGCACGTTCTGGTTGTCGGCCCAGTACCAAGCCCCGGCGACTGATGGGTTGGTAGTGACGTGCAGCGCCTGCTCAGCGGCCTTTTTGTTCGTAATCGGCTCGTCGAAGTGGACGACCGGAACGATGCCCACCCCGTAGGTCTGGCCGTCGCCCAGCGCGTCGCCGCCGATCCGGTCCATGTAGGGCATCGTCATGTTTCCGGGCTTCAAGGTGGAGAAGTCAGTGTCGGACCTGCTCGCCACTCCGTCCGGATTAATCGCATCCGCCTCCAGGGCGTATCCCTTGCCGTAGCCCAGCACCTGAGTAGACGTCCAGCTGAGGTGATCGGCGGCCATCGCGCCGCGGACCACAAGGTGTTCTTTCGAATCCATCAGCCGCACCGAGGCCAGCGTGCCACCCGTGACCTTCACCGTGATCGGCGTGACCGGATTGATAGCCTGCTGCGACCCAGAGCTCGTCACGATCTCCGCAGCGGGAGCGACCGGAACCGCCGTCTGCGTCGCTGACTCCGAGTTGCCGGCCTCGCTAGGCGAAGCGCTCGTGGTGAGGCCAGGAGCGGTGACCTCGGCACCGGTCGGCTGCGACGTTGCCCCGGGGGCGCCGGTCGAGCTCCCGGTCGTGTGCGGAGCCGACGAGGCCGCGGCGCCGCCGGAATGCCCGCTGCTGCACGCCGAAAGGACTAGCAGTGCCACGGCTACCACGGTCCCGGCCGAACACCAGCGCGCCGAGAACCGTTTGCCCTTCCCCCGTTTACCGCTCGCAGAAGCATTCACTGCACCATGCTCCTCCGCTACCTGTCTCACCCGATCCCCCCCATTATCCAGCCTTGATGCGCCAAACGTGGTATCGCCACATCACGATCAGGCCGCAATTGAAATAACTCAGTCGAGGGAACAGCCCACCAAAACGGGCTCCGGCTTGAGCTCGACCCCGAACGCCCCCAGTACCCCGGCGCGAATTTCCCGAGCAAGCGCAATGAGTTCGGCGGTGGTACCGCGGCCGCGGTTAGTGAGGGCGAGGGTGTGCTTGGTGGACACAGCGATACCGGCATCGGGGCGCTGCGCGAGCGGATACCCCTTGGGGAAGCCCGCTTGCTCGATCAGCCAGGCGGCCGAAAGCTTGACGCTGCCAGGGGCGTGCGATGTCCCGAAAAGTGGCTGCCATTTTGCGGAAACATCCGCATCGCCGCAGGTCGGCGTCGATCCGACCGAATCTGGCAGCCGGTTTCCGGAGAATCCATCGCGTACCGGGTACTCCGGCATTCGAACGCCAGGACCAAGCCGCCGTGCCGCCGCGGCCCGGACGGCCACCAGTTGGGGCGCACCAACGATGGGGTTCGTGAAGAACGATCCGGCGCTGGCGGTGTCTCGGTCGGCGCAGTCCAATACCATTCCCTTGCCGCGACGCAGCGTCAGCACTGCTTCACGTACCGCGGCGGCCGGGGCGATCTCACCGACTGCAACACCCAGCAGCTTCGCCAGATCCGAATACCGCACCGGCACCGTCGTTCTGCTGAGCTGCAACCGCACCTCCGTCACCACACCTCGCTCGGTGCCCTTCAACACGGAGCATCGATAGCCCAGCCCCAAATCCGCCGCAGGCACCCGACGCACGTGCCCAGTAGCCCGGTCGTAGAGCTCGACATCAACGAGTAAGTCGGAGATTTCGACGCCGTATGCCCCGACGTTCTGAACTGGCGTCGCACCAGCAAAGCCTGGGATTCCGGAAAGCGCCTCGACTCCCGCCCAGCCGTCGCCGACCAATTCGGCCACAGCTTCGTCCCATTCGACCCCGGCACAGATCGTCGCAATGCCGGACTCGGCATCCACGGAAACGCCCGGTATGGCAATGCGGATCACGGGAATCCGAACGCCGGAATCGGCGACCACCAGGTTCGATCCGCCACCGAGCACGAGCGCTCCACCAGCCCGGTCCGCCGCGCCCACCAGTTCGGCGACCTCGGCGGCCGACATCGCCGTGGAGATACTAGGCGCGGGCCCGCCAAGCTGAATCGTGGTGAGCGCAGCAAGGGTCGACGGCTCAGTGCTTTCATTCACCACGCCGCCATTCCCCACGATGCCATTCACCACGTCACGGTTCACCCCCTCAGGGTAATGTCGCGCCAAGATCCACCAGAGCAGGACTACCGCACCGATCCCGCACCACCGAGGAGCTTTCTGATGCCCACCGATCTGACCGTCACCGAAGAGTTCACCGCCACCTCCGCGGCCGTATACGCCCTCATCACCGACGCCTCGTTCCTCGAAGCCCGCATGGTGGCCGGCGGCGGACTTGAACCGAAGGTGATCTCGGTGGAGACAGTCGACGGCGTTACCACAGTGGTCACTCAGCAGTCGATCCCGGCCGATGCGTTGCCATCGATGGTGGCCTCCATGCTGGGCGGCGACCCGGTGACGGAGCGCACCGAAGCCTGGCGCGCCGACGGCGACTCCTACACCGCAGATTTCTCGCTCACCGTGAAGGGCGCGCCTGCGTCCGCGAAAGGCACCATGCGCCTGGCGGCGACCGGCACCGGATCGGCGCTCACCGTCAACGCGACGGCAAACGTGCCGATCCCCATGTTCGGCGCGAAGCTGGAATCCGTTATTTCGGAGCAGATCACGACCGTGCTCACCACCGAGGGCGACTACACCCGCAGCCGTCTGGCTTAACTCACAGCGCGGAGCCTGCCCACCGGGGCGAAGCCCCGCGAAGCCCCGCGAACAGCGTCATACCCAAATACAGCGTCATACCTCAACTCTGGGACTATTAGCGGCGTGATCGAACACGCACAGACCCCGGAAACACAGCACCAAGATCCGCGCCGATACGTCCTGACGCTGTCCTGCCCGGATACCACCGGTATCGTCGCGCGGATCACGGGTTTCCTTGCAGGTCTGGGCGGCTGGATCACCGAGGCTGCGTACCATTCGGATCCCGACGGGGACCGGTTTTTTACCCGCCAGGCCATCCGCGCAGATTCGCTGCCGTTCGGTGTCGACGAGCTACGGCGGCGCTTTTCGGCTATCGCGGCCGAGTTAGGCGCGAACCACGCAGAGGTCACCGATACTGCCGTGCGCAAGCGCGTCGTGCTGCTCGTCTCGAAACAGGGCCACTGCCTGTACGACCTGCTCTCGCGGTGGCATGGCGGGGAAATGGCCGTCGATATTCCCCTGATTATTTCAAACCACGCCACCCTCGCGCCCGTCGCTGGCATGTTCGGCGTGCCGTTTGCGCAGGTCCCGGTGCCACGCGACCAGGCAGATAAGGCGGCGGCGTTTGAGCGGATCCGTCAGCTCACCGACGCGGAGAACCCGGACGCGATCGTGCTCGCGCGGTTTATGCAGGTGATTCCGCCGGAGCTGTGCGCGCACTGGGACGGGCGGCTGATCAACATTCACCACGCGTTTTTGCCGTCGTTCAAGGGCGCCCGCCCGTATCACCAGGCGTACGACCGCGGCGTCAAAATGATCGGCGCAACCTGCCATTACGTGACCGCCGAGCTGGATTCCGGGCCGATCATCGCTCAGGACGTGATCCGCGTCGACCATCACGATTCCGTCGACGACATGGTGCGCCGCGGCCGCGATATCGAGCGGGCGGTTCTCGCCCACGGTTTGCAGTGGCATCTACAGGACCGCGTGTTGCGAGACGGCCTGCGAACAGTCATCTTTCGCTAGCCCACACCCGCCGTGTTACCCAGCGAGGCACATAGCCCGCCCTGGGTAACACGCGCGGATATTGGGACGAGCTTTTCGCTGGCAGCTAAAGCGCCGAGCGGGCACCCGCAGACGATGGGACACTGATTGTTATGGACTCACCACACGACGCGCACGACCCACACGACGCGCACGACGAATCCGAACCGGGCCGGCTCGGATTTCGAGGTAGGCCAGAAGATCTCTACGAGATTGATGAGGACATTGCCGAGGAGCTCGCTGGCGCAGCCCCCGCGATGATCGTGGCGCTGGACGGCTATGTCGACGCCGGCTCCGGCTTGGAACTAGTCGTGCGGGCGCTCAAGGAAGATCCCGATCGCGCCACGGTTGTCACGTTCGACGCCGACGGGCTGATCGACTACCGGTCACGTCGCCCCGGCCTCACGTTTTCCGGCAACGCATTTACCGCCTACGACACGCCCCACCTCATCATCGAGCGCTTGCGGGACGCCACTGGCACGCCGTTTTTGCTGTTCACTGGGCCGGAACCAGACTTGTCGTGGGAGAAGTTCTGCGCGGCCGTCGGCCAGGTAGTCGATCGCCTCGGTGTTCGGCTCACGATCGGCTTGATGGCAATCCCCATGGGCGTGCCACACACCCGACCGACCGGAATGTCCGTCCACGCCACCCGGCCAGACATTCTGCCGGAATCGCAAAACTGGATCGGCTCCGTCGAAGTCCCCGGACATGTATCCGGACTTCTCGAATACCGTCTGGGTGAAAGTGGCCACGACGCCATAGGTTTCGCCGCCCATGTGCCGCACTATCTGGCCCGCAACGAATACCCCGCCGTCGCTCGCACGCTCATTGACGCTGTCGCGAACTGCGCGGGACTGGTACTGCCGACCGACGGCCTGGAGGGCGCCATCACCGAGCTGTGGGCGCAGCTGGCGAAGCAGCTCGACGAGCACGGCGAGATTGCCGAGGTCGTGCACGCGCTGGAGAAGCAGTACGACGCGTTCATGCTGTCCAACGGGAATTCGCTGCTCGGCGCGTCCGAACCGATCCCGACCGCGGACGAGCTCGCCGCCCAGTTCGAGGCGTACTTGGCAGGGCAGGATGGGTCCGAATCCTGAACGCCGTCATACATGGTTTTCGTGTCTGAGCCGCAACCCGGCCGCGGATTGCTGCGGTAGACAGGTAGGCTGACCGGCTGTGGCAAGCACCGATCGATCTAATACGCCGCGCATCGAGCTACCAGCGCGCCGTTCGCATAGCCCATTTCGTTCGATCCTGACGCGGATCGCGATCGTCGTTGCCTGCATCATCGTCACGGCGGCCTTGGTGTACTTCGACCGCGCCGGCTACCGCGACAACGATAAATCCGGAATCGACGGCTGGCTCGGCTCGTTCTACTACGCCACGGTCACGCTGTCGACCACCGGATATGGTGACGTGACACCCGTATCCAACGGCGCCCGGCTGATCAACATTATCGTCATCACACCGCTCAGGTTCCTATTCCTGATCGTGCTGGTCGGCACCACGATCGAGGCGCTGACCGAACGCAGTCGGCAAGAGTTCCGATTCGCCCGCTGGAGGAGACGCGTGAAGAGACATATCGTGGTCGTCGGTTACGGCATGAAGGGCCGCTCGGCAGTCGCCGCACTCAAAGAGCAAGGTATTCCGGCGGAGTCGATCGTGGTCGTCGACATTAACGGCGGGAACGTGAAAACTGCGACCGCCGATGGTTGTGTCGGTGTGGTGGGCGACGCGCGCCGTGAGGAAGTGCTGCGCCAGGCGGCGATCACCGGGGCCCAGCAGGTGATTGTGGCGGCCGACCGCGACGACACCTCCGTGCTGGTGACATTGACCGCGCGGCGGCTCAATCCGACGGCCACGATCGCTGCCGCCGTGAAGGAGCAGCAGAACATCGGGGTACTGCGGCAAGGCGGAGCAGACGTGGTGATTCCCACCGCTGAATCCGCTGGCCGCCTGCTGGGCTTGTCGATTACCGCGCCACGCGCCGGCGAACTCATCGAAGACCTTCTGGAACCCGTTGCGGGGCTTCAAATCTCGGAACGAGAAGTGCGGCCAGAAGATATCGGCCTGTCTCCGGCGCGACTATCGGCGCAGGGCGAGATCGTGTTGACGGTGATCCGTGGCGGGGTGTCACATCGATTCGACTCGGGCGGCGTGAAGGTGTTTCAGCCGGGTGACCGCATCGTGGTGATCCGCGGAACCAATGTTTCGACCGTCCGCGCATCGTCAAGCGCGCCGATTACGAACGAATAAAACCGGTTATGACGCAATTCTTATCGACGCGCCATCACAACAAGGACAGCCCGCTAGGCATGCTGTTGGAAGCCGCGTCTCGCGCCATTGATCGACGAGCGCAGGCCGGTTGGGACAAGGCCGACCTCGCCCGCGCGGCGTTAGCGGCGGCACCGAATACTGACCCCCTGGTGGACAGCGTTCCGACCCTCGCCCGATTCGCCGGCCTGGACGCGAGCGAAATCCGACTCTTAGTCGTCGGGCTGGCAGCGGAACTCGATCAGAACCTGCACCTACTGACCGGACTTCTGTCCGGCGACGAAAAGCCGCAGCGCCCGACAGTTGCCGTTGCGCTCGAACTAGCCGATCTCGCACCGACCGCCGCGGATGCACGCTCGCTACTGGCCGAGCTGGGCACACTGCGCAGACACGGCCTGCTCCGCCTCACCGGAGACGCCCCGTTAATCGCGCGCCGCATCATGGTGCCGGACCGAGTCACGGCTCATCTGCTAGGCGACGACCTACCCGCTGCCGCGATCCTGCCGCTGCTCGACGAACCTGCGCCGCTCGACATGCCCGGAACCAGCGTGATCGCCGACGCAATTCGCTCGAACCACATGTTGATCTGGGTGCACAATCCGCCAGGCGCGGCAGGCACCGCGATGGCGTCCGCGGCGTGCCGCAGCCTCGACGTCCCGTGCTTGCAAGCGGACCTGCGGAGGTTGCCCGGCACCTCGGAAAATCCCGCCGATCCAGGGAGCTCAAATCTGCTGCTCGCCGCCCTCGACGCTCTGCTGCTAGAAGCGACTCTGACCGGCAGCGTGTTGATCTTGTCCGGGGCGGAGCTCATCGCACCGATCACCGACCGGCTGGCGCATCCGGCACTGCCGGTCATCGCCGTCGGTACGGCGCCGTGGGACCCCACATGGCCCCCGGTCGAGCTGCCGCTCTCCGTGACCGCACCACGAGTCGGTATCGCTGCGCGGAGCGCTCTGTGGCGACCGGTACTCGGCGGCCAAGAACCGGATCCGCAGATTGCGGCGCTTCGACTCAGCCCGGAAGACATCAACCGCGTCACCCAGCTGGCGCAGGCCGACACCCAGCAGACCGGCCCGCCGGATATCGTCGCCATCCGCCACGCAACGCGACGGTTAGGGCGAAACCGTTCGTCAAAATTCGCGTCGAGCTCGGACCCGGCCACCATGGACGACCTGGTGCTTCCTGCGCATACCCGCAGCGAGGTCAGCCGACTGCTTGATTGGGCGCGCTACCGAGACGAGGTGCTCGCGCAGGGCCCACTGCAGGGGAAGGGCGGCAAGGGTACCGGGATCTGCGCACTGTTCGCAGGCAACCCCGGTACTGGCAAATCGCTCGCCGCCCACGTGGTCGCGGACACGCTCGGCATGGACCTTTACACCGTGGACATCTCGTCGATGGTCGATAAGTACGTCGGCGAGACCGAGAAGAACCTGGAGCGGGTCTTCACCGAGGCTGAGTCACTCAACGCAGTGTTGTTCTTCGACGAGGCGGATTCGCTATTTGGCTCACGGTCCGAAGTGCGCGATGCGCACGACCGCTATGCGAACCAGGAAGTTGCCTACCTGCTGCAGCGTATGGAGCAGTTCGACGGCATCACGATCCTGGCGACGAACCTCCGCGGAAACCTAGACCCGGCTTTTTCCCGACGGCTGCATTTCGTCATACATTTCCCCGATCCCGATGAGATGACGAAGCGTCATCTTTGGGACTACCATCTGGGTCACCTGGGGCGTATTGACTCAGCCGATCCGATAGATATCGATGCCTTGGCCCGCACCTTGGACCTTTCAGGTGGCGACATCCGCAATATCGTTCTCTCGGCGGCATATGAGGCAACGGCGACGCAGGCCGCGGTCGGGATGCGGCATGTAGTAGCCGCGGCCGGCCGTGAGTACGCAAAACTAGGACGCCGCGCCCCCGTGGGCAGCATTTTCCCGGCTCCGCCTACCGCGAGGTGACGAAATCATGGCCGAACCTGTAGCGCTGCAACGGAAGTTGGGTGTGCCGACACAGGCCGAGCATGACGTCTCCCACGTCGACCACGCGGTCGAATCGGCCGCGTCATCCGTGCCGATGCCGCTGGCGACCCTCACGGTAGGCCGCGCCGACGATCCAGCCGAAGCCGCCGCGGACCGGATGGCCGATTCGGCATTGTCCCGGATCCGACGGTTCGCCGACACGTCCGGATCCGGGCACGGAGCGTCCGGAGCAGGGCATGCAGCACCCGGCACTGCGTCGGCCCCCTCGATCGGATTCGCCGGTGGCCAACTCGATTCTGGCTCGGCGAACGCCATCACTAACGCCGGTGGCGGCGCACCGCTATCCGGGCCGGTCAAGGGTCGAATGGAGTCCGCGTTCGGTCGCAGCTTCTCTTCGGTGCGTATCCACAACGAGGCTCCGGCCCATGCCGCGGCGCAGGATATGTCCGCGCGCGCATTCACGCACGGCACGAACATTTTCTTCGCCAAGGGCCAGTTCGATCCGACAAGCGAAACCGGCGAGCACGTCCTGGCACACGAGTTGGCGCATGTTGCGGCTGGCGACTCCCGCGGACCCGCCGTCGCACATCGCTGGCCGTTCAGCAAAAAGAGCCCCGCCGAGGAACTCGCCGCACAGAAGGCTAAGGAAGAAAAGTTAGCGCAGCAGAAGAAGGCCGACGAGGCGAAAGCGGAAAAGAAGAAGAAAGAAGCCGAGGAGAAGGCTAAGCAGAAGCAAGATAAGGCGGACGCGAAGGCGATTGTCAACCAATCGAAAACCGCCCAGAAGTCCGAAAAGACACGGCAGTCCGGGGAACGCACGATCGGCGTGGCCCAGCGAGGTGCGACCGGCACTGGTGTCGATGCGGAAATTTCGACCAATGCGCAGTCCGGGGCAGGCAAGACCTCGGCGAAGTCGAACGACCTCAACCTCCGGTTCGCCACTACCTTGACGATGGAAAAGAAGCTCTTCGATACTCTCGTCGGCTCCGGCATGGACGAGGAGGCCGCGCGCGACCAGGCCTACCGCGAGATCTGGATGGAGACCGGAGACAAAGAACTCCGCGCGGTGCGCCCACCGCGGGAGACGGCCGCCGAACGCCTGGTAAGCGGTGTCAAACAGATGCGCGGGGACGCGAACGTGCGCAACGCAATTCTCGCCGACAACCAGCGCGGCACGATGCTGTCCAAGGGCGTGGAGTTGGTCTACGAGACGTTTGTCGTCGAGGTGGACCGGCTGATGGGTCCGCCGGACAGTTTGAGCCTGGCGGACGCGGAAACTCAAGCGACCCAGACGGTGTGGGATATCCAGTCGAATACGGCCGCGAAGGCGAAGCGGCCGAAGCAAGGTAGTCCTGTTGATGCGCAGGCGAAGCGCGATGCGCGCAAACGGCAGCAGCTCAACCCCAACCCGCCGGAGAAGCGCGAGGCCCTGGATAAGGCCATCGACTCCACCGACAAGATCGGAGGGTATGCCGGTTATGGCGAGAAGGCCACGGGCATCACGAGTTCCGCGCTGAAGCAGGCCGGCAAGAGCGAGACGAGTAGCCTGCAGAAGGGCTTGACGGAACCAGACGGTTCTACCGGCGGCATAGAGGAAAAGATTCCCGGCGGGGCCGGCTCACTTATAAAGTCGATCAATCAGGCGAAGTTCCGCGTCGCGCACAACCAAGAGGCAGACAAGCCGGAGAAGATACTGCCAACATCCGTAGAAACCCAGGCCAGCGAGGGTATCGGCCACTCCACCGGCATCTTAATGGACCTGCTCTCCGGGGTCCAGGCCATGATGCGGTTCGCCCAGTCCGTTCAGGCCGCGCACACCGATCGCTCGCCGGCAAACATCTTGAAGGCCACCAAGGCGGGCGCCGACGCGCTGGCGGTAGTGGCGAGAACTGGCAGGGATGCCGCCGGTCTCGCGAAGTTCATCAATCCAGGTGTGACCAGCTCGGTAGCCAGCGTCATACCTGGTTTTAATATCTTTATCGCGGTGATGTCGATCATCTCCAACTCGATGACGATGGGCACCCAAGCA
Source organism: Nakamurella sp. (assembly GCA_039924545.1). Classification (GTDB taxonomy): domain Bacteria; phylum Actinomycetota; class Actinomycetes; order Mycobacteriales; family Nakamurellaceae; genus Nakamurella. The sequence continues at coordinate 13,949 of JBDTAR010000034.1, forward strand.
ATCCGAGTCCACGAGACCGACAACGCCCTTTTCGCAGCGCGCAGTAAGGGCAGTTCGAATTCCGCACCGGACGTCATGGTCTATCCGATGCTGCGGGTGTTGCAGACCTACACGAAGTCGCTGGAGCAGTCGGTGTGGTCAACGGCGATCGCGATCTCTAGCTTCGCGACCAGCGTGGCGACGGTCGTCACGGCCGGCGGTTACGGCATCCCAGCCGCGGTCGATGCCGGCGTGAAGGTGATCGACATGCTGCACAGCGTCGGGCATTTCATCGCCGGTGAGGTGCTCACCGCCATCACGAAGAAGGCACAGAAGGATTCGCTGCAGTCGCTGGAAGGCGCGGCGGAGAACTCATTGCACAAGGACCCGACGATGGCCGTCGACGGCATCATCTTCTCGGCCATCAAGGGTGATTCGACCGCCGGAATGTTCCTGCAGAACTACCGTCTCAACGATCACCCGATCGACCGGGACATGCTCAAAAAGCTAAATCCGGACCCGGCAAACGTCGGTAACGAGCACTTGTTCCTGCAGATCCGTTCCGCAGTGATGGCGGAGATGGGCGAGGACGAAAATCCGCAGCACTTTTACCAAAAGTGGGCGGCGAAGGCGAAGGGAATACTGTCGTCGGTGAAGGAAGGCACCTACGACAAGTGGAACTCCACCGGGAAGATGGCCGAGGACCGCAACCAGATGGGCGGCGCGGCGCCCGGTGCGGGCGATCGCGGTTTCGGCTGGCGGCTCAAGATGATGTTCAAGGGCGGCAGTAAGTTCAACCGGTCAGTACGCAAGACCGAGGTGAACCTCACGGCCCACAACGAGGACCTCACCGCTCAAAACAACGCTAAAAACGAAGCAAACGACCGCGCGATGGGCGGCTTCCGAAACGAGGCCGGGCAACTGGTCGAATGTGTGTGCGGCACAGCGCAACTCCTGGTCGGCTCGACGGAAAAGCAGCGCGAGGTTTTCAGCGAAGCCGTCGAGAAAATGTCAGATGAGGAGCTCGGCAAGGCTGCCAAGGATCCGCGGAATGCCACCGCGTGGCAGGATCTATTCACGAAGGCGCTATCCGATCGGGCCATGGCGCAGGTCGGAGCGAGCGCATGACAGATCCCAGCGAGGCACCTATTAATGAAACAACGGGTATGACGGCCGAGCCAGGTGCCGTGCCGGATTCCACTCCGGGGTTCACTGCGGTCACCGTCGCAGCGCTGCAAGGCGCCGGCCGGATGGTCGCCACCGATTGGGAATCAGAAACCTTCGACGTGCTCCCGCGCGGTGATAATGACGCCGCGGTATCCGGGGTGATCCTGCACAGCAGCAAGTCCGTCGCGTTTTATGCGGTCTGGGACGAGTTTGTTCCGTCGGATAAGCGGACGGCCGTCGGCGAATGGTCAGTGCGAGCCAATACGGATCTGTCGACGTGCACCATCGAGTTCAGCCTGGACTCCGGCATTCTCGCTATCCGTTCCGTGGTGACCGTGGGCGCGTTGTCCATCGGCACACCCGGCGAAGACATCCCCGTGGAGTCACTGGCGATATCCCGGGCCGCGTTTGCGGTCATGCTGTCCGCAGCCGTGGACGACGCGGTCGCGACGTTCACCCGCCTGCAGGGGCCGGTCGCCGAACTCATCGGTGCCCGGTAACGCCAGCCAGTGCCGTTCGGGTTCCCGGTCGCGGATGTAGGCGCGGTGCGCTACTCGTCGCCGGCAAACGCCGACCTGAGGTTTCCCAGTAGGTTCACTGCTGCATTGTCGGCGGCATCAGCCGTGGCCCATAGCAGTAACGGACCATTAACGCCGCTCACGGAAGCCTGCCCTTGCAACTGCCCGGCAGCATCGGCTGCGAGCCGATCCTCCACCGCCCGGGCTTCCCAGTAGCTGTCGAATACGTACACCCTGGCCACCATGCTCGAGTCAGATCCTGCAGCGGCGACTGCCACGAGGGCGCCCCACGCTGCGGCATCCGGTTCGGCCGTAACCGGCCGAGTCGGACTATTACCCAGGATTGCCGTCAATACCGCTAGCGCACGATCGGCCCGCTGGCGATCTTTCTTGCCGAGCCGTGGCTGCGTGGGTCCACTCATACCGTCACGCCCTGGGTGGACGCCGTCGCGCCGACCGGCTGAGGTTGCTGCACCGGCTGAGGTTGCTGCACCGGCTGGGGTTGCTGGCCGGCCTGCTGAACCGGTTGAGGCTGCTGAACGGGCGCGGTAGCGGGTGGCGGCGGCATGAGGCCGGCGGCGTCGGACCATTTGCCACCCTTCAACGCTTCGAAGAAGCTGTCCCACCGGGCAGTGATCACGTCGTCGGATAGCTGCGCCGCTTTACAGGCTGTTTCGAAGTTGCTGTGTAGCCGGTCCACCTTGCCGCCGAAGTAGATTTCAGCGAGCTCGGTCTCTTGCGCCACCACATCAGATCCGAGCATGGATAGCAGGGAACACACGAACTCCCAGTTGTCCTGATAATTAGTCCGGTTGGAAGCCTTGCCGTTGGTCGGGTTACCGTCCTTATCGGTGATGGCCCGGGTGAAGTATTCGGTGATGCCCTCGTTGAGCGGAGAGCCATAGGTACGCAGCACCGCCAATTCCGAGTAGCGATGCATGCTCTCGTGGATGGCGGTGGATCGGGTACCGCGATCGTGATTGATGATCGCCGGACGGTCGTCGTGGGTGTTGGCTACAAAGGCGTTCGTCAGGGTGTCGTTGACCCCTGCCTTCTTGCCACTACTCTCGTACTGTTTCTCGTAGATTCGCGCCCAGTCATCGCCACCCACGACCGCCACGAAACCGTCTGCCTTCTTACCGGCATCGACGGCTGTTTTGATAAAGCCCTTGAGATGACCGATCCCGCCCATGTTCTGCTTAATAAAACTGTCGGCCTCAGCCCCCGACATATGTACAGCCGCCTCGCCAGATTTCGCACGTTTCTTGCTCGGCATGACGTACATCCCTACTGCCGCAACCAGCGTCATATATTCAAAGTCCCCGACGAATTTGCGGGCAGTTTTCATGAGTTGCTTGTTCGTGGCAATGTTGTTGCGGTCTGCCGGCGTCATCTGGTCGAGATAGGAGCGCAATGCCGCCATACGAGTCTTAGCCTCGACGGCGTCGGCTGGAGCTTTACCGGCCACCATCTTCTTGAAAGTTTTCGGAGAGGGCGGTTCCGGTTTTTGTTCAGCTGATGTTGAGTTCTTCGACTTGCTCCATGGCCAGCGCTGCACGTCCGACGATCCGACGGCCGGATCAGTACCGGGACTTGTGCTCACGGATCCGCGCGTCGATCGGCGAAGCTCCGGCGCGATACGATCGGCCACCTTGTCTGCGCGGGCTTCTGCGGCATCATCAGCCCGGCCAATGATGCCGCTCGACCGGTGGCTTTCAGCTGCCCCCTCGGCGACGTGGGCAAGCTCATGTGCCAGTAAACGGGAGCCTGAAGCACTGTGCGGCTGGTAGCTACCAGCGGAGAAGTACATGTCCTGACCATGGCTGAAAGCCACGGACTGCACTGAACGAGAAAGCACATCGGCCCGCGCATCCGCGTGTACTCGAACTGGCACAAGATTCACACCGAGCAAATTCTCTGCGGCGCCGCGGACCTCAAGAGGCAGGGCATCGCCATGTCCGCGTTGCCGTGATAATTCCGCCAGCACCGTGCCGGGGATAGCAGTACCGCCCAACGGGTCGGCGCGTTGCGTGTCGCCATCAGCGAGGCGGCGCAGCGGTTCGAAAGTGGAATTGACCGGAACGGGAAGCCATGTCGGTGGGGGCGGCGGCGTTGAGGTGGTAGTCGGCTCGCCGAGTTCTTCGCCCTCGTGCCGCGTAGTAGGCTGGCGCCGTTGCATTTTCATCGCAAGCTTCTCATCGTATGCACGGGCTCTCCGTGAATTTCGTCAGGCGCGAACTACACCCGCTCTGATACTAATCGTCGGGGACTGAGTCGCATATGGCGCAGCAGAAAATACCTCAAAAAAAATACGAATGACGCTCTACGGTACGTCCTTCGCCGCCAGTCCGGCGGGCACCCGTCTGCCCAGCTTTGCGTATTCGCGCACTGCCGCGGCCTTGACGTGTCGCATCCCGACCGGGCTGCCCGACGCCGCTCCGTCGTACACCGCGGCTAGGACGATATTCCGGATGTCTCCGCCCGAGAGCTCCAGCGCCTCAGCTAGTCTCGACACATCGACCGGGTCATCGGCGTCCAATGGCGCGGCCTGTCCCAGCAACTGCGACCACAGCGCCGCCCGCGTCACTTCGTCCGGATCGGGAAAATGCACGATGAAGTGCAGCCGCCGGGAGAACGCAACGTCCAGGTTGCCTTTCAAATTGGTGGCGAGCACGGTGATTCCATCGAATTGCTCCATGCGCTGCAGTAAGTACGACACCTCTTGGTTGGCGAAGCGATCGTGCGCATCGCGCACTTCGCTGCGTTTCCCAAAAAGCGAATCAGCTTCATCGAAAAACAACACCACGTTCAAACTCTCCGCCTCCGCGAAGATCCGCTCCAGATTCTTCTCCGTTTCGCCAATGTATTTATCGACGACACCGGACAGGTCTACCCGCATCAGATCCAGGCCCGCGGTATCGGCGATCACGTGCGCGGCCAACGTCTTACCGGTTCCGGGGCTGCCGGTAAACAGTGCGGCGATACCGGTACCTTTGCCACCGAGGCCCTGGACCGCGCCCCGTGAGGTGACGACGTCGCGCAGCCGCATCCAAGACGCGAAACGATCGAGTTCCGAACGGGTTTCACGTGGCAGCTGTAGGTCGGCGAACGATGTTGGCGCCCAGCCGAGTCCTGAGTGCACCCCGGACGATCCGCCGAGCAGGCGCACAGATTCGGCGATGAGCACCGAGTCGATCGGGCGGCCCGATATCTGAGCTTTGTCGACAACGTATCGGCCGACGGTGTGGATCTGGCTGGGGGTCAACCGATATGCCATCAGCGCGGCGTCGGCGACCTCAGCCACATCGATATGACGTCGCCACACGGCCAATCGCTGTTCCGAGCTTATCGGCGTGGCCCGGATTGTCACCGGCAACGTCGAGTGCCACGACGCATTCCACCGACAGGAACCCACCATGACGACCGGAATAGGCGCGCCAGCCAGTACTCGGATCGCGGCGGCGCCACCCTCGTCTTTCGCCAGCACCTCAGCCGATTCAATCAACAGCCCAGACCGGCGTAAGCCCGCGTAACGAACCACTGCACGAGCCGCGTCGACAGGTACCACGCCGGCCGGCCGAAGTGCGAAATCGATGGTGACGCAGTTGATATCAGCCTGAACGAAGGCAGTCCGGGCGATGGTAGCGCCCGCACCACCAGGCGGGTTTTCGATCCAGCATGTCCGGTGACCGGCAGCTAGCGCTGCGCAGAGTTCCGTCACCCCTTCGACGAACTGGGCGTCCTCCAACTCGACACCGGGACGCGCCATTGCTGCCGCAACAGGGTCGTCCGCCTGCCCGCCGACCAGCGCGTCCATCACTGACTCGTCGGCGCTCAGCGTCCGCCCGAGCGCCCATTCGCTATCGCCGGCATGTATCAGCCCCCAGCGTCGCAACGGTCCAAGTGGCCCAAGTGCGCTTCGTCCCACGGGCGACAGGAGCGATATCCCGGCCAGTTCCATCGCGATGGCCACCGACGCGGGCCGCGGCGCGTCGGCACCGAGCAGCAACCCGTAGGCCATCGCAAAATTCGGGTCGAGATCTGCTGCGCAGACCACGAGAAATAGATCCGTCGTGGCAGGATCGAGTTCGAATACCGACGACAGCGCTGCCAGCGAGTCGTCAATCATCAGGGCCGCATCAGTCAGATCAGCACCCGCCACATCGGTCCCCGACCAACCGGCTAGTGCCTCGCTGACTGCCACCCAGCGCCGATCAGAGGCGATTCCGCGCCGCCCCGCGGCGCGAGCCAGCGCGCCGCCCAATGCCGCTAGCCCGCTCACCTGCGGCATAGCGCCTCCCCCAATGTTTCCGGCTACCTACCTGCACGGCTTATGATCATGCTCTACCGAAACGCTCTGGACTACCTGGCGCAGACGTAAGAGAATGACAGTTTGTCAGCACCGTCGACCAGGGAGCGTGCAGCGTGATTATTCCGGTAATCGATGCTGGCCTCGAGTCGATGATCCGCCAAGAGCTGCCGTTGCCGTCGACGGTCGGCGACGTATCGTTTGATCCACCGTCGGGCACGTGGTCCGCGCAGCTATCCCGCATCACGGTGAACCTATTCCTGTTCGGCGTGGGCCGCTCTCCGCAGCCACCTCGACCGGCAGTAGACCAAGTTGTGGATGGCGTGCGCCAGCGCCGCCCGCAGCTACCGATGATCGAGTTGCACTACCTTGTGTCCGCCTGGGCCGGAACAGTGCGCGACGAGCATCAACTCACTGGCGAACTCCTCAGCTATTTCATTGGCCAGCAGATCCTGCCGAGCGGGAATCTTCCGGATGGCATGGTGAGCCCGATCCAGTTGACGGTGGCACCGCACGACAACAACCGCGCGAAAGACGTGTGGTCCACTGTCGGCGGCACCATAAAGCCCTCGTTCGAGGTCATCGTGACGACCCCGATCGACGCGCTGCCGTTCGCGGACCTGCCGCCCGCTGTGGAGCGGATTCGGAGTCTTGTGGCACCACACTATGGTTCGCAACGGGGGCCGGTGGGCCGTGCGGGTTAGTTCCGCTACTACGCAACTCGCGATCGCGCCGGGTGAGCGTAGTGAACTCACCGTCGAAGTGGTCAATACCGGCCGCGTAATCGACGGGATCACCGCCCGGATCATCGGGCTACCGGATCGCACCGTCACCGCGCGACCGGCGATGTTGCCACTTTTCCCCGACGCATCGGGGGAAATCACGCTGGCCATCGACCTGCCGTCGACGTTCCCGGCGGGCGACCACCCGTTGACGGTGGAAATTGCCTCTCGTCAGACGGACACACCGCCGGAGTACGTCAACATCGATGTCACGGTGCCGCGCGCGCCCGCCATCGAATTGACCAGCCGCCCGGCGATGGTGCGGGCAAGGCGCACCGGCCGATTCATCGTGACCGTCACGAACCGCGGAAATGCGCACCTGGATGTGAATCTCACCGCGACGGACCCGCAGAAGAACTGTGCGATCATCGTCACGCCGCCCATCACGTCGCTACCGCCGGGCGAAAGCGCTGAGGCCGTAGTAACGGTGCGCGGACGACGTATCTGGATGGGTACGGAACAAGATCGTTCCCTTATCGCGCAGGCATCGGGGCGCGCCGTATTACTAGATCCCCTACCTATCGGCGCCGTACCGACCGAGTATGACGTCCCCCTCGGCGTAGCCGACGGCACCGATCTGGCCCCCGATACCGCAGCGACACAGGTCGAGAGCCACACCCCGATCATCTTTCGGCAGCGCCCCTACCTCACGCGCGGGCTGCTGACGGCGCTCATTTTGCTGGCGATCATCGCGGTGTGGGCGGCAGTCTTTCTATTCGGGCTCAGCAAGGTTTTTGCCGGGGACCCGCTGACGAAGGCGGCGCCCGCATCGTTCTTCGCTGCGACACCACAGCAGGGGCAAGCCGGCACATCCAGTGGAACCGGAGCCGGCACCACTGGTTCCGGTGCCGCCGGCAGTTCCGGAGCTGCCGCGGGTGCTGGCGGTGCTGCTGCCGGCGGTGCTGCCGGTGCCGCTGGCTCGGCGGCTCCTGCGGGCGCCCTGCCGAAGTCCGGCACGCTGCCCGCTGGAGTCGGCGGCGCCATCAGCGGCACCGTCACAGCCGCGTCGAGCGGCGAGCCGGTCGGTCGAATCCTGGTCACCGCGCTGCGCGTGAAAGCGGATGGCAGCACTGTTGTCGTCGCCTCGGCCGCGACCCAGACAGACGGCACCTACCAAGTAGCAGGCCTCTTCCCCGGCCCATACGTGTTGCAGTTCGCGGCGCCAGGATTCCGGACGACCTACTACCCGACAGCGTCCACTGAGGCCGACGCGAAGAAATTGACCGCCACCACAGGCGGGGTCACATCCGGCGGCAACGCCGTCGTCATCGGCCTGCCGGCGACGATCAGCGGCAAGGTCGACTTCGGTGACATCACCACGCCGATCACAGGCACGGTGAGCGCACGGCTGCTCGGAGCGAGCAATGGCTCGAAAGTCGTCATACCTGATGTGAAGACGGCCGCGGACGGCTCCTACAAATTCGCGAACGTTCCGGCGCCCGGCACCTATGTATTGACTCTTGCCGCCGACGGTTACCAAACCTCCACGCTACAAACAACTGTCACTGGCGGAGCGAATCGATTCGTGTCGGCTGCCGTGCTATCGGCGGGAGACGCGCAGATCTCCGGGACCGTGACAGATGGCACGTCGCCCGTCGGTGGGGCAACCGTATCGGTCACGGTGAACGGTCAGTTGCAATCCACCGGGACACCGACCGTCGGGCAGGTGGGGCATTTCGCGATCGGCAACTTGCCCACGCCTGCTACCTACATTTTGACCGTGTCGAAAGACGGGTACGGCCCGGTCAGCCAGGTGATTGACCTGGCGCCGAGTGGGCAGCAGGGTGACTTGACGATCGTGCTCACCGCCGGCACCGGCGTCGTCGAAGGCACCGTCACCGGCATCGGCGGCGTGGCCGTGGGTGGGGCAACCGTGACGGCGGGCGGCCTCGCCAATCCGCCCACCACGACCACCCTCACCGACGGGCCGATTGGATCGTTCCGTCTAGAGGGGCTGCCGGTTCCCGGTTCGTACACGATTACCGTGGTGGCGCCCGGCTATGCGGCGCAGACAGTGCCGGTGCAGTTGGCGGCGGACGCGGTGCTGCCACCGATCCAAGTTGCGCTGTCTCCCTCCATGGGCGTCATCACCGGGCAGGTGCTGGGTGCGGGCGGCAAGGGCGTCGCCGGAGCTGCGGTGAGCGTGACTGACGGGCAGAAGATTTGGCCGGTTGTCACGACCAGCGGATCGGGCGGAGTGCCAGCCGGATCGTTCACGGTCGCAGATCTACCTTCCGGGCGCTACACAGTGACTGCGACCACGACAGATTCAACCGGAGCAGCTCACAGTCAAACAACTCTCGCCGATGTCGTGGCCGGTTCGCCATTGACGCTAACGTTCCGGATGGGCGGCTCGTAGCACATGCGCATGTCCATTGCTCCGACTCGAGTCGAACTCGACGCGAGCCAATCGTTCACCGTCGCGATTACGGTCACTAACACCGGCACCGTCATCGGCGGCTATCACCTGCGGGTCCTGGGCGCCGACCCATCCTG
>JBDTAR010000035.1:0-19472 GCA_039924545.1 Nakamurella sp.
TGCCGAAGATCAAGCGTCTCTCGACGATCACGGTAGATGGCGTGGAGCGCCCACTGGAAGACGGCGACACTGTGGCAGTCGGCTTCCAGCTGCAGGACGGTAACCCGGATCCGCACGAGGTGCTGCGTATCATGGGTGTCCGCAAGGTGCAGCTGCACCTTGTTGATGAGGTACAGAAGGTGTACCAATCTCAGGGTGTGTCTATCCACGACAAGCACATCGAGGTCATCGTTCAGCAGATGCTGCGTCGCGTGACGATCATCGACTCGGGTTCGACAGAATTCCTGCCGGGCACCGTCGTGGAGCGTCGCGGGTTCGAAACGGCTAACCGTGCAGTGCTGGCGTCCGGCGGCGAAGCAGCCGCAGGACGTCCTGCTCTGATGGGTATCACGAAGGCGTCGTTGGCGACGGACTCGTGGCTTTCGGCGGCTTCCTTCCAGGAGACGACCCGCGTGCTCACGGATGCGGCGATCAACGTCCGCTCGGACAAGCTGGTCGGCTTGAAGGAGAACGTGATCATCGGCAAGCTGATTCCGGCTGGTACCGGAATTGCCCGCTACCGCAACATCACGGTGAAGCCCACCGAGGAGGCTCGCGCAGCGGTGTACTCACTGCCGTCCTTCGAGGACAGGTTCTACGGTGCAGACGCATTCGGGCAGTCGTCCGGTGCTGCCGTCCCGCTGGACGATTTCAATATGGGTGACTACCGGTAGTTCACTTCAGATAGCGGCCACTGCCCCGGCGTTGCTACGGCAACGCCGGGGCAGTGGCTTTTCTGTGAGGTGGCTGTCGGTGGAGTTGGCTGTGGCAACGCGGCTCGCCTCGATGCAGTATCATGAACTTACCCAGTGCTGTGGGTCGGTTTGCCTGTGCGGATCTCGGACTAACTGTCCGTGAGTTGCGAGGAGATTGACCCGGTGTGGGCGCGATGCGACCGCACCCAGCTTTGGATCACAGTGGATGATGTACAACTTGCCGTGCCGGCGATGGTCCGGTAAGGTAGACCACTGGTCCAGACATGCTGGGACATTGTCGTGTGCGCGAAATAGCGCACAAGCGCCATTCGATCCGAAAGAAGCCGCATGCCCACTATTCAGCAGCTCGTCCGAAAGGGCCGGCAGAGTAAGACGACTAAGTCGAAGACTCCGGCGCTCAAGGGGAGCCCGCAGCGTCGCGGTGTTTGCACTCGCGTCTACACGACCACCCCGAAGAAGCCGAACTCCGCGCTCCGCAAGGTTGCGCGCGTCAAGCTGACTAGTGGCGTCGAGGTCACGGCATATATCCCAGGCGAGGGCCACAACCTGCAGGAGCACTCGATTGTGCTCGTCCGCGGTGGCCGCGTGAAGGACCTTCCGGGCGTTCGGTACAAGATCATTCGCGGTTCGCTCGACACCCAGGGTGTCAAGAACCGCAAGCAGGCGCGTAGCCGCTATGGCGCGAAGAAGGAGAAGGCCTAATGCCTCGCAAAGGACCGGCACCGAAGCGGCCGCTCATCGCAGACCCTGTTTACAACTCTCCGCTGGTGACCCAGCTGGTGAACAAGGTTCTTATTGACGGGAAGCGCTCCGTCGCTCAGGCGATCGTGTACGGCGCGATGGAGGGTTGCCGCGAGAAGTCCGGCGGCGACCCGGTGATCGTGCTCAAGCGCGCGCTGGACAATGTGAAGCCCGCCCTTGAGGTCAAGTCACGCCGCGTCGGTGGCGCGACCTACCAGGTCCCGATTGAGGTCAAGGGAAACCGCCAGACGACTCTCGCGCTGCGCTGGTTGGTCGGTTACTCGAAGGCTCGCCGTGAAAAGACGATGACCGAGCGGCTGATGAACGAGCTGCTCGACGCGTCGAACGGTCTTGGCGCGTCCGTGAAGCGTCGCGAAGACACGCACAAGATGGCCGAGTCGAACCGCGCGTTCGCTCACTACCGCTGGTAGAGGCCCTGCGTATGACGCTGTTCGTGCGCGCCGCTCCGTTCCGACGGGACAATGGCCACGAACAGCGTCATACGTGCTTTGCTCGCTCGCGGGTAGCTTGCTGCAACGCGTAGCAATGTTTTGCCGTGCTGGCGATCGGCACACTGTTGACAGATAGACCACACCAAAGACGAAGGACACTCAAGTGGCCGGCACTTCCCTGGAACACCTCCGCAACATCGGGATCATGGCGCACATCGACGCCGGTAAGACGACGACGACGGAGCGCATCCTGTTCTACACGGGCATCACCTACAAAATCGGTGAGGTCCACGATGGCGGCGCGGTCATGGACTGGATGGAGCAGGAGCAGGAGCGCGGAATCACCATTACGTCCGCTGCCACCAAGACATTCTGGCACGACACTGCGATCAACATCATCGACACGCCCGGCCACGTCGACTTCACGGTTGAGGTCGAGCGTTCGCTGCGGGTTCTTGATGGCGCGGTTGCTGTGTACGACGGTGTTGCTGGAGTCGAGCCGCAGACCGAGCAGGTCTGGCGGCAGGCGGAGAAGTACCACGTGCCGCGCATGTGTTACGTCAACAAGTTGGACCGCACCGGTGCGAACTTCTTGCGCTGTGTCGACATGATGGTCGACCGTCTGGGCGCGACCCCGGCGGTGCTGCAGTTGCCCATCGGCAATGAGGCCGACTTCGTTGGCGTTGTCGATCTGATGAACATGCGCGCGCTCACCTGGCACGGCGAGACCGAAAAGGGCGAGGACTACGACATCGAGGAGATTCCGGCGGATCTGCTCGAACAGGCGAAGGAATACCGCGAGAAGCTCATCGAAGTCATCGCAGAGAACGATGATGAGGTCATGGAGCTGTACCTCGCCGGCGAGGAAATTTCTGTCGCGCAACTCAAGGCTGGCCTACGCCGCGCCACGATCACCAGCAAGGTCAACCCGGTCGTGTGTGGCAGCTCGTTCAAGAACAAGGGCGTTCAGCCCATGCTCGACGCGATCGTCGACTATCTGCCGTCGCCGATCGATGTCGGAGCGGTACACGGCACGTTGCAGGACGGTGTCACGCCGGTCACTCGCCAGCCCGATGAGACGGAGCCGTTCTGTGGCTTGGTGTTCAAGGTTGCCACGGACCCGCATCTGGGTAAGTTGTCGTACCTGCGCATCTACTCGGGAACCCTCCTGGCTGGCACCCAGGTCACGAACGCTACCAAGGACCGTAAGGAGCGCATCGGAAAGATCTATCAGATGCACTCGAACAAGCGCGAAGAGCACCCCTCGGCGCGCGCTGGCGATATCGTCGCCGTGATGGGTCTGAAGCAGACCACGACCGGCGAGACGCTGTGCGATCCGGCGAACCCGATTGTGTTGGAGTCGATGACGTTCCCGGCTCCGGTAATTCAGGTAGCCATTGAGCCAAAGACGAAGTCGGACCAAGAGAAGCTCGGCATGGCGATCCAGAAGCTCGCCGAAGAAGATCCGACGTTCACCGTGCATACAGATACAGATACCGGCCAAACCGTGATCGGCGGCATGGGTGAGCTTCATCTGGATGTGCTTGTCGACCGCATGCGTCGCGAGTTCGGCGTCGAAGCTAACATCGGAAAGCCGCAGGTCGCTTACCGCGAGACAATTCGTGGAACCGTGGAGAAGCTCGACTTCACTCACAAGAAGCAGACCGGTGGTTCGGGCCAGTTCGCCAAGATCCAGATCAAGGTCGAGCCGCTGGACATGTCCGCAACCGACGCACCGGTATACGAGTTCGTCAACGCGGTCACCGGCGGTCGTATCCCGAAGGAATATATCCCCTCGGTCGACGCCGGTGCGAAGGATGCGCTTCAGTACGGCATCCTCGCTGGCTACCCGCTGCTGGGCGTGAAGCTGACTCTCCTGGACGGTGCGTATCACGAGGTTGACTCTTCGGAAATGGCCTTCAAGATCGCCGGCTCCATGGCGATGAAAGAGGCCCTGAGGCTTGCTAAGCCTGTCATCCTGGAACCGTTGATGGCTGTCGAGGTCGTGACGCCCGAGGAGAACATGGGCGACGTGATCGGCGACCTCAATTCGCGGCGTGGTCAGATCAATGCCATGGGCGAACGTGCCGGCGCGCGAGTGGTCGATGCCACAGTGCCGCTGTCTGAGATGTTCGGTTACGTCGGCGATCTGCGCTCCAAGACGCAGGGCCGTGCCTCGTACTCGATGGTGTTCGATTCGTACGCTGAAGTGCCGTCCAACGTTGCCAAGGCGATCATTGCGAAGGCGACGGGCGAGTAGTTCAGCTGCGCGTAGCAAGGAGGAGTATGACGCTTTTCGGCGGCCACGCCGCGAGAAGCGTCATACCCACCTTGCACCCCAAATAGACGTGCCGACGCGGGAAAGACTCGCGGCGGTTTACGGGTCCGAGCTACCGGCTTGGTCCAAATCCATCCGAAAGCCTGACGATCATTTGATGAATGTAATGCGATCGATCGGCGATCAACTCGTCCCCAAGGAGGACAACTGTGGCTAAGGCAAAGTTTGACCGGAGCCGTCCCCATGTCAACATCGGCACCATCGGTCACGTTGACCATGGCAAGACGACGCTGACCGCTGCCATCACTAAGGTGCTGCACGATAAGTTCCCTAATCTGAACGAGGCGTTCGCGTTCGATCAGATTGACAAGGCGCCGGAAGAGCGCCAGCGTGGCATCACCATTAACATTTCGCACGTCGAGTACTCGACGGCCAAGCGTCACTATGCGCACGTCGACGCTCCCGGCCACGCTGACTACATCAAGAACATGATCACCGGTGCTGCCCAGATGGACGGCGCGATCCTCGTGGTCGCCGCTACTGACGGTCCGATGCCGCAGACCAAGGAGCACGTGCTGCTCGCCCGCCAGGTTGGTGTGCCTTACATCCTCGTCGCGCTGAACAAGGCCGACATGGTTGAGGACGAAGAACTCCTGGAGCTCGTCGAGATGGAGGTCCGCGAGCTGCTGTCTAGCCAGGACTTCGACGGCGACAACGCCCCAGTGGTCCGGGTCTCCGCTCTCAAGGCGCTGGAAGGCGACCCGAAGTGGACCAAGGCGATCGAAGACTTGATGGACGCTGTCGACGAGTCCGTTCCGGATCCGGTTCGCGACATCGAGAAGCCCTTCCTGATGCCGATCGAGGACGTCTTCACGATCACTGGCCGCGGCACCGTCGTGACCGGCAAGATCGAGCGTGGCGTCGTCAACGTGAACGAGGAAATGGAAGTTGTCGGCATCAAGCCGAAGTCTTTCAAGACCACCATCACGGGCGTCGAAATGTTCCGGAAGCTTCTCGACCAGGGCCAGGCCGGCGACAACGTCGGTCTGCTGCTTCGTGGCACCAAGCGCGAAGAGGTTGAGCGCGGCCAGGTCGTGTGCAAGCCGGGTTCGATCACGCCGCATACAGAGTTCGAGGGCAAGGTCTACGTGCTGGGCAAGGACGAAGGCGGTCGTCACACGCCGTTCTTCAACAACTACCGTCCGCAGTTCTTCTTCCGCACGACCGACGTCACCGGCGTCGTCACCCTGCCGGAAGGTACCGAGATGGTAATGCCTGGCGACACCACGGAAATGACGGTCACGCTGATCCAGCCGATCGCCATCGAAGACGGTCTGCGCTTTGCAATCCGTGAGGGTGGCCGCACCGTCGGCGCCGGCTCGGTCACGAAGATCATCAAGTAGTTCCTGCTCGTTTACGCTTCGTGCGTAGCAGCAACCACGAAGGCCCCGGCCTGGAGGAATCTCCAGGTCGGGGCCTTCGTGTATTTCGGGGAGGGGAAAGGGGTCTTGGTGGATCGGCGTCGTGGCCGGCACCAGTTTTGGATGCAGGCGCGAATAGCGGAGCGTGCCGCTAGGACGCGCTAGTGAGAGGTGCCGTCCGTGTGCGGCGCGTCGGCGTCAGCAGCGTTGAGATCCTCGTCAGCGTGAGGTGCTCGTGTAGCGATTCGGACCAGACCCACCAGAAATGCGGCGACCGGCAGTGCAATGAGGAAGCGCACGCCGGCAGCTTCCAGCGATACCGACTGGTCCACTAGCGCCGACCACAGGATTGGCAAGCAGATAAGGAAAGCAATAATCAGCACCGAGCGTTGGAGCATGCGGACTCCTCGAGCTCGGAGAGCTTGCTGAGCAGCAGTACTGCCCAGCTTGGCTCAGTGCTTGGCCGGCCGTCCAGGAGCGCGATGGGTAGCCCAAGCTCCCACACAGTGGCAGGGCTGGAGCTGTGCTCGGCGTTGGCAACGACGATAGCGTCGGCGTTACCAATGGAGCGCATGGCCTGCCGGGTATCAGCTGGCTTCCGCGTTGCGTCGACAGCGGCCCATACCGAATCAGCCTCGACGGCGGCCGTGACATCCGATGCGTTGCCATGTGGGGTCGTGTCAGTTGCGATGACGACGAGAGTTGGCCCAGTGGCGGACTTTCGAGCAGCTACGGCGACATCGACAGCGTGCCGCGGTGACGTGATCACATTCTCGGTCGTCGGCACCCGGCGGGTGCCCAGGGCTGCGGGGCAACCGTAGGTCCACATCGTCTCGAACAGTCCGGGGTTGCCGGCGGCGATCGAGTCGGCCGCGGCCACCACATCACGCGCGCAACCTGCCACCACCAGTAGCTGTCCCGGTTCGGACGGCAACTCGGGGGCGGGCGCAAGCCCACGGACCAATGTTTCGATCGCGGCGTAGGCGTGCACTGCGTCGGTAGGAACGTGGTCGACGGGCACTCCGAGTTCCAACAGTTGGCGGCGCAGTGTCAGCGGTGTTGAATGCCCGGCGATGGACTCGCCGCTCAGCTGATACTGAGCGTCCCTCATCGAGACGACTGCTGCCACCGCGGCTTCCGCTTCATCATCGCCTGGTCGTGTCAGTACCGCAGTGGCCGTGGCGGTCTGGCGCCCGCAGTCCGCAGCCATCTGGTGGTTGCTCTCGGTGGTTACTCCGGCCGCGAGTGGCCAGCTGAGCGAGCCGGGCCGGACGGACTCGGCGCCCGTGAGCGAGGAAACCCTCGGCAATGCGGTGAATGCCGGCTGGAAGTTCGCTGCAACGTCGCCAGCCGCAGCGGCAGCGTCAGCCAACTCGGCTTCGTCGTCGATCTGTGGTATCGCTGTGGGGCTCACTGGCGCGTTGAATTGTGGAACTGCACGGGCGCGCCGACGCGGCGGCGTCGAAGTGGGGCTTGTTACCGCGTCGATGACGGACGTCGCACCTGCGGCGATTGCCGAATTCACAGCAGTCTCGGCGGTACCAACATCGGTCACCGGGACGGCCGAAGCTGCCCGTCCTGCGGCGGCGTCCAATGGGATGAACTTCGCGGCTGCGAATGCGGCAGCGCCGCGTATCGGCGCCGCGGTTTCAGTGCCACTGGAGTCGGCACGCGTAGCCGAGGGATCCGGCTCGGTGACCGTCTCGTTGTAGCCAGTATTAATGCCGGCGCTGCTCGTTGCGGTTGCCTTCCGGATTGCCAATTCGGCAAGGATCTGGGCGAATGCCATTCCGGGCGCTGGCGCAGTATCGATCGGCGGGGCAGTATCGATCGGCGGGGCAGTATCAACCGGTGTGGCCACGTCCGGGCCGAAGCCGTTGCGGGCAGCGTCTGCCCGGGGCAGCTCGGCGGAGCGTGCGACGCGAACATCGTCATACCCGAAGGCGGTAGCAGCAATTCTCTCGGGCACGGGTCGACGAACGCGCGTCGACGGAACATCGTCGTACCCGACGGCTTCGCGACGACTACTGGCAGCGGCGCCGGAGACCTCGGTCGCACCGGCCGAATCAACCAGGCGGTAGTGCACGCCGATTCGCTCTTTGGCGAAGAAGCCGAGTACACCACCTTCGCGCGGGTGCGTGACCTCGACAACCCGAACTGATCCGGGGTGTCGGGAATCGAGCTCGGCGAGAAGTTCGTCGAGGTCAGTGCCTTCACGGTACAAGGTTGTGAGCGACATCGATCATTCCTATCGCGTTGACGGTAACGGAGCTGGAGGCAAGTTCGGTGTAGGAGAGCACTGGCAGCTGCGGGACTGAGAGTTGCACCAGTCGACGGAGTGGCAGTCGTACTCCGGCGGCGCATACCAGCACGGGGGAGTTGCCCAAGGCTGTGGCGTCGCGGTACTTCGCGCTGACCTCAAAGATCAACATCTCGGCGATGGATGCGTCGAGCACGAGTTGTGCGCCCGCATCGGTGGCTCGCACCGACTCGAGCAGGCGCTGCTGCAGTTGTGGTTCGATGGTGAGCACGTCGAGGTGACCCTCGGTGGCGAGCCGTGCGGTGATCGACGGGGCCAGTGCGGTGCGTGCAGCCTCCACCAGTCGGTCTGGATCCGACCCGCCCTTCGCTGCTAGCGACAGCGCCTCGTAGATGCGCACCATGTCACGGATCGAAACGCCCTCGTCGAGCAGTGAGTGCAGCACCCGCTGGATTTCGCCCAGCGAGAGCAGCGCGGGGGTTAGGTCCTCTACGACGACCGGATGGGTGCGGGCTAGCGAGCGGGTTGCTGCCGCGACCTCCTCTCGGCTGAGCAGGCGCGACGCGTGTTGCCGCACGGTCTCGGACAAGTGCGTGATGATGAGCGACGACGGATCGACGACCGTTGCACCCAAAAGCTCTGCCTGGCTGGCCATTTCGACGGGAACCCACCGGCCCTCGAGGCCGAACACGGGTTCGCGATCGGGAGTGCCCGGTAGTCCCTCGAGGCCGTCACCGATGGCGAGCATCATGCCGATGGGCGCGGTTCCACGGGCCAACTCGACTCCATTGATATTGATCGCGTACGCCGACGACGGCAGATTGACTGAGTCGCGGGTGCGCACTGGTGGCATCACAACGCCGAGGTCGCTGGCGAGCGTCCGCCGTAGCGCCTTGACGCGGTCGAGCAGATCCGCGCCTGGACCGTCAACCAGCGCGACGAGGTTCGGCGAAAGTATCAGTTCCAGCGGATCGACGACAAGGTCGAGGCGAATCATCTCTTCCGAATCCATGTCCAGTCCGGCCGGCAAGCCGCCTGCCGCGACATCGGCCGCGGCTCCGGCGGGACTATCGGCGGACCCATCGTCCTGTTTGGCGAGCCGTGACGACATCAGCAACAGACCGCCGCCAACCACGAGGAAGGGGAGTTTAGGCAAGCCAGGAACCAGGCAGAGCGCGAGTGCGGCGCCCCCGGCGATGCGGACGGCCCGCCGCTGAGCACCGAACTGGCGAGCGACGATGGCGCCCATCGAGTCGGCCTCGGACGAGCGAGTGACGACGAGGCCGGTCGCGACCGACAGCAGCAGTGCCGGGATCTGCGAGACCAGGCCGTCGCCGACAGAGAGAAGCGAATAGGTGGAGAGTGCATCTGTCACCGCCATGCCGTGCGATAGCACTCCGATCGCAATGCCACCGATCAGGTTGATGATCACGATGATGATGGCCGCGATCGCGTCACCTTTGACGAACTTCGATGCGCCGTCCATCGACCCGAAAAAGTCGGCTTCTTGGGCGATCTCGGTGCGACGCTTGCGGGCGGTCTTCTCGTCAATGAGGCCGGAGTTGAGATCGGCGTCGATGGCCATCTGCTTGCCGGGCATGGCATCGAGGGTGAATCGAGCACCGACCTCGGCGACGCGCGCTGCGCCGGACGTAATGACCACGAACTGCACGACAAGAAGAATCGCGAAGATGACCAGGCCGATCACCAGCGATCCACCGATGACGAAATGCCCGAATGCGCCGATCACATCGCCGGCGTACGCGTTGGTGAGTACGAGCCTGGTCGCGGATATGTTGAGTGCGAGTCGCAGCAGCGTTGCCACCAACAGCAATGACGGGAATGACGAAAAATCGAGCGCCCGGTGCACGTACATGGCAACCAGCACCACCAGCACTGCGAACGCGATGTTGAACGCGATGAGAAAATCCAGAACCTCAGCCGGCATCGGCACGACCAGCATGATGACGATCGCCACGACCCCGACTGGGATCGCGAGCTGGCTGAGCCTGCTGGTCTTTTTCACGGCGTCGCTCAATGCCTCTCGGAGCCTCGCGGACGAGTCGAAGTGACTCCGTCCACTAAAAGAGTTGTGCAGCATCCGAGCCGCGAAGCGCCATCCTGGCACTGTTCGTATCGGCAGTAGCGCGAGCGACTTGAGCTGTTGGATCCTTTGAGTCCTCGCGGTCTTATCCGTGCGCACGAATCTTGGACGGGCGTAGCGGCGTGGGTTCAAAGAACCCGACTGGTTACGCGCTGATCCCGGCTGGCATCGGCGTGCCCGTCGAGACCTTGTGGGTGCCCGCCGCGGAGCCCTTTGACTTGAGCGCCATGATGAAGGCGAGCACCGTGGCGACCGCCTTGTAGAGATCTTCCGGGATTTCTCGACCAATGTCACAGGTCGCAAAGAGCGTTCGAGCGAGCGGGATATCCTGCACCATCGGAATGCGATTCTCGTCTGCGAGTGCCCGGATGCGCGCGGCTACATGGTCTGCTCCCTTGGCGACCACGCGCGGCGCACCGCGACCTGGGTCGTACTTGAGCGCGACAGCCACGTGTGTCGGGTTCACCAGAATCACATCGGCGGTCGGTACAGCCTGCATCATCCGGTTGCGGCTCATCGCCATGGCGCGAGATCGCCGCTGTCCCTTCATATGTGGGTCGCCCTCGGACTGCTTCATCTCCTGCTTGAGTTCGTATTTCGTCATCTTTAGCTGCTTGTTATTGCGCTTCTTCACCACGGCGAAGTCGGCGATGGAGAGCACCAGGCCCGTAATAGCCGCGAATCGCAGCACATTGATCGCCGTGGACACTGCGATCCGTACTATCTCCGATAGCGGTAACGCGCCCGATCCATACAGGGTGGGGATCAGCGATTTGATCGACATGTAGATCACGATGCCGAGCGCCGAGGATTTCAGCAGCATCTTCGTGGCCTGCCAGGCGGCCTGCGGCCCAAACATGCGTTTGATTCCGGATATGGGGTTGATCTTCTTCCCCTGGGGCATCAGCAGTTTGAAGGAGAAGAAGATGCCGCCCTGTACGCCGACCCCGATCACGCCGACGATCGCGATCACGATGGCCAGCGGTATAAACGACTTCAGTGCGTCGGTCGCTGCGGTCTGGCTGATCAACATCGCGGTGCCGACATCGGGAGTTCGAATAATCGAACCGATCTGCGCCACAGCTGCGCTCGTCGCGTCCATCAGCCCGTTGAAGACGCCGGGCAGTAGCCAGGTGGCTGCCATCATGCCGAGCCATTGGCCGACTTCTTGCGAATTGCCGATATGGCCGTCCCGTCGCGCCTTCTTAATCTTTTGCGGGGTGGCCTTCTCGGACTTTTCCTCGGACGAGGATCCGCCGCCGCTCATCCGACGACCGCGCCAATCAAGTCACTGACCCGGCTAGTGATCTGCAATACGGTGCCGGGGAGCAGCGACATCCCGGTGCCAGCCAGAACCAGGGTCAGGCCGATCTTGATCGGGAAGCTCAGGGTGAATGCGTTGAGCTGCGGTGCGATGCGGTTCAGGACGCCCAGCCCGACGTCGGCAATAAATAGCACGATGATCAGTGGCCCGGCGATTTGCAGGGAGCCAATGAACATCTCGGTCATGGCGTGCGTGAGCGTTCGTCCCAATGCGTCGAGCGAGATCGTTGCGTTCAACGGAACCGCCGAAAATGTGCGCATAAAGCCCTGGATAATCAACAGGTGCGCATTGGTGGCGAAGATCAACGCGGTACACAGCATCGCATAGAATTTGCCGAGGATCGTTGTCATGGTGGTTTGTAGTGGGTCGTAGGCGGAGGCCAGCGCGAAACCACCGAACAGATCGAAAAGCCCGCCCGCCATTTCGATAGCGGTGAACAACAGTCGGGTCAAAAAGCCGAGCCCGCCGCCGATCACAATCTGCCACAACACTGAGCCCAGGATCGGCAGCGTTTCGATCTCCGGCACCGATCCCTTGGTCACCGGAATCATGGCGAGCCCGATCGCGACCGACAGTGCCACTTTGATGGTGCGCGGAACTCCGGCGGTGGCCATCGGCGGGGCCACCAGCGACCAGGCGAGCACGCGCGCGCTCACCAGGAGCAGGGCTACCAGCTCCGTCAAGTCAAAGTCGAAGCTCATCGTCTACCCGAGCAGTGAAGGGATTTTCTGGAATAGCTCCTGGGTGAACGAGATCACCGAGTTGAGCATCCAGGAGCCGGAGGCGATCAGTGCGATCGCGACCCCAATGACCTTCGGAACGAACGCCAACGTGAACTCCTGGATCTGGGTTGCGGCCTGGAACGTTGACACGGCAAAGCCGATGACTAGAGCCGTGAGTAGCGAGGGGGCGGCGAGCTTTGCGGCCAGTTGCATGGTGGCGAAGGCAATGTCGATGATTTGGCTATCGGTCATGATGGGCGCCTATCCGGTTGCGTAACTCTGCACGAGCGTGGTGATGATCAAGCCCCAGCCGTCGACCAGCACGAATAGCAGCAGTTTGAACGGGAGCGCGACGGACACTGGCGGGAGCATCATCATGCCGAGGCTCATCAGCGTCGACGCGACCACCAGATCGATGATGACGAACGGAATGAAGATGACGAAACCGATGATCAGCGCGGCGCGGAGCTCTGAGATAACGAACGCCGGGATGATGGTGGTGATCTGCAGCGCGGCCTGACTCGCCGGGTTGGGTAGGTGGCCGGCGCGAAGCATCAACGCAATTTCTTCCGGCCGCGTGTGGGCCAGCATGAACTGCCGTAGCGGTTCTATGCCGGCGCTCCAGGCCGCCGATCTATCTTTGGTGCCGTCCAGAAATGGTTTGATGCCGTTGTCGTACACCCGCGTGATCACTGGACTCATGACGAACATGGACAAGAAGAGCGCAAGCCCGGCCAGCACCTGGTTTGGTGGCACCGTCGATAAGCCCAGTGCATTTCGCGTGAGTGACAGCACCACGAAGATTTTTGTAAAGCTGGTCAGCAGTAGCAGCAGCGATGGGGCGATCGCCAGCAGCGTGATTAACAGTAGGACCGTCAGTGATTGGCTAGGCTCGGTGCCGATATTCAGCGTCACACCGGCTGCGCCCGGGGCGGTGGGTACGGGCGCAATCGGAGTCAGCGGCGCCGTCGGCGTCGGAGGGAGCGGTACTGAGGGCGTCGGGTTTCCCGGCGCAGCCAGTGCAGTCAGCGCCCCGGGGCCGATCATGAGAAAGCCAACAATGGCGGTCATGATGCCGAAAGCTATTGCTGCGTAACGAATCACGTTGCTCGATACGAAGCTGCCGGCTAGGTCAAGTGCGGCGGTTCGGTGTCCTGTCGGAACCTCGGGGCATCCGTGCCCGTCAGTGGTCAGACGCCGGATCATCCCTTCCGAGCTGTCATTTCACGCAATGCGTCGATGGTTTGCTTCCACGTTGCTGGGGACAGCGCTGAACCGCCCAGCCGCCCGCTGCGTCCCGATACGCTACCGGGTATGACGCTTCCCGCGGCGTCCCGCCGTCGGGTCCGAAGCTCGTCAATGTCGGAAAGCGATCCGGCAGTTGGCGATCCCGCTTGAGGCAATCCAGAAGCTGGCTCGGTGCCGCTTGCGGCGAGGAACTCGTCATACTCGGTAGTCTCGTTGCTCCTGACGTTGGTGCGGCTCGTGCGGCTGAGCCGGGGGGTCCGGGTAACGTGATCGGCGGCCGCAATGTGCGCGGCAGCGGCGTCGAGTTCTAATTCACCCAGTACTCGGATATTGGTATCGGTGATCCCTATGATCAGTGCCTGATTGGCGACGCGCACTACGGCCATCGAGCTGTTGCGGGACAGCGACTGCCGCCCTAGAATATCGATTAGCTTGTCGGAGTTCAGCTTTTGCCGTGCACCGCCACGGGCCTTCCTGGCTATCAGCCAAATGACGCCCAAAACGACGGCCAGGGCGATCAGTAGTCGCCCGACCAATTCAACGGATTGCATGTCAGGTCACCGGGCCGCAGCGATATCGTCGGCCACGACCTTCAAAATGCGCAGGCCGTAGTTCTCATCTACGACGACGACTTCGCCATGTGCGATGAGCCTGCCGTTGACGTAGAGGTCGGCGGGCGCGCCGGCTGCGCGGTCGAGTTCCACGATTGTTCCGGACCGCAGGGCGAGAAGGTCGTTAATCGTCATCGAGGCTCGCCCGAGCTCGACGGTTGCCTGCATTTGCACTCCGCGCAACAGATCGAGCCGGTCGGCGGTTCGTGCCGAAATGCCCGGGACGTGACCGATGCGCTGCTGAGCGGGGATTGACGCGGCCAGGCCATCACCGGTGCCGCCCGCGCTAGCGCCGATCAACACAACGGCGCGCACCTCCCCGTCGTCGATGAGACTCACGGCGGCTGCCTCGCCGAGCGCCATGATGCGCTGCCCGGCGGTGGTGGGGTCGAGTACCTGACTGTTTGTCGGGGTTACCTCGCCGAGCGTCATCAGCGCGGCAGTGGTTGCGGGGGCGAGCGCTGCGATCAGATCTGCGGGGGCAGCCGGAGAGTCCATCAGCTGCTGCGCGATTTCCGCGTCGACCGCGAGCACCAGCTCGCCTGACACGCTGCCAGAG
The DNA here is from genome assembly GCA_039924545.1 of Nakamurella sp. Classification (GTDB taxonomy): domain Bacteria; phylum Actinomycetota; class Actinomycetes; order Mycobacteriales; family Nakamurellaceae; genus Nakamurella. The sequence continues at coordinate 14,476 of JBDTAR010000035.1, forward strand.
AACTGCACCAGCACTGATTGTGCGGCGAACACGAGATCCGGCAGAGCGGTCGTGGGATCACCGGCCGTGAGTGCATCTGCGAGACCCCATGCCTGCGCGATCGCGGTCGCGGCGGCTGGCAGTTGAGAGGTGAGGGGAATAGTGGCGGAGGCGGTGGTCACGGCGTACTCCTTGCGGGACTGAAACTACGTGGAAGCGAGAGGGGAGGGTGCGAAAGCTGCAGTGTGTTAAAGAGTTTCGGTAATGAGAGCGGCTAGCTGGTTGCCAGATCGGCCAGCGATGGCGCTGGCATATGCCATATCGCCGACCTTGACCAACAGTGGGCGACCGACACGGTGGTTGAGGGGGATCACGTCGCCGACAGCCAGTTCGAGGGCCTGGGTCGGCGTGATGTGGACCGGTGCGAATTCGACGGTCACGTCGACATCGGTGCCGATCAACCGGTTCGCGATGATGCGCCCCTCGCCCGCGCCGCCGCCGTGTGTGGCGGCAGTCTTGTCAGCGCTGACGCGCTGTGCGTTCAACTTCGGCAAGATTGGCGCGAGCGGGATGCACAGCGACAGTTCGCTTTCCTGCGCGCCGATGGCCAAGTCGAAAACACCGACCAGGGTAGCGTCATTACCGGCAACCACCTGCACGAACTGCGCGTTGTATTCCAGCGCTCCAACAGTCGGCTCGAGAGCCGCGACCGGCTCAAGGGCATAGGCGAGCACTCCGACGATCTGATCGAGAAGTCCGTGAATCAGCATGGTTTCGATGTCGGTGAGGGTGCGTTCCGGCTGCTCGCCGCCGGGGCCACCGAGCATATGGTCGATGGCCGAAAGCGCCACCGGCAAAGAGAACTCCATCACGGCGGTGCTTTGTAGTTGGGGCAGCCCGATCGGAATGATCAGTGTCGGCAGTGGACGTGAGTTGACGAACTCGTCATACGTCTGCTGACTGATGTCCTTGGGTGTCACTCGGCATACTTGGCGAAGCCCGCTGGTGAGCAAGGTGGTCAAGCGGCGCGCGAATGTTTCGAACGTCACCTGTAGCAGGCGGACGCCTTCCCGCGACAGCTTAGTAGGCCGCCGGAAATCGTACGTGGCTACGCCGGTGCGGCCCGCGGTGAGTGTGCGCGCACCGCCGGACGTTTCGGTGACATCGTCGAGCGGCATACACACGTTATCGGCATTTGGGCGCGGCACTTTAAGGATGCGCGTCGAATTGAGCGCGGGCGCCGTGCTGAACGTCGTCATGCTGGAGATATCCCCAGCTGAGATCCTTACTGGATCACGAATTGGGTGAGGAAGACGGCGTACACCTCCTTCGGGTAGGCCTTCTGCAATCCCTTGAGTAGCTGCGCCGTGAGGCTTTTGCGTGCCGCGTTGGTCGTTAGAGCGCTGACCGGCAGGTTAGAGAATGTATCGATCAGGATCTGCGCAGCCTGGACCGTTTCGAATGTCGCAGCCCCTGCATCTCCCTCGACCAGTTGGATTGCGACTTCGATCTTGAGGAAGTGACCGTCGGCAAGCGTCAGCGTCTGCGCGTCCATCTTCACCATGACGCCCGCTTTCGGGGCCGGCGGCGGGCCTGGCTTCTTCAGAAACATAAAGTAGCCCACGCCGCCAACCGCCGCCATCACGACAGCGACAATCACGATCAGGACGACCTTGCTCATGCCCTTCTTGCCGTCCGTGCCGTCGGTGCTGTCTTTGCTCTCTTTTGCGTCCTTGGCGTTGCCCCCCTTGGGGCCAGAGCGCTTGGAATCTGTGATGGTTGCCATGATGTTTTCCTCCGTCGCCCTATCTGGACTGGCTGGTAATGGCCGTTGTCGGCACGTCTGCGGTGGCGCCGCGCGCACCGGACGAAGCTGTGAGTGCCGAATTTCCTGTAGGTGTGGTTGCCGGTATCGTCACCGGCGGTTGGTTACCTCGGGCAGCCTGACCAGTCGGTGGTTGAACAGTCCCGGGATTCGCCCCTGAAGTGGCGGCTAGCTTCCCAGTCGCGATTGCAGCCGAAGAGCTACCCGGCTTTGCGTTCGTAGCTGCAGAATTAGCAGCCCCCGCCGCGGCCTTGTCCCTGGCGTCTGCGGCCTGCTTCAACGTGTCACCAGCTAGCGACGGCAACGTCGATAGCACCACAATCTCCACTCGCCGGTTGCGGGTGATGGACAGCGGGTTGCTCGGAGGCACTAGCGGCTTCTGGTCCGAAAATCCGACTGCGGATAGCTGCCGATCATTCAGGCCGTGAGACTCAAGATATCGAACCACGCTCGACGCGCGGGCCGACGACAGCTCCCAGCCACTCGGGTACGGGTATGTGGACACGTCGACCTGGTTGGTGAACCCGTCGACCTCCACGTTGTTCGGTACCTTCTTGACTGCGGGCGCGATGGCTGCCAGCAGCTTTTGGCCGCGGGGGAGCAGCGTCGCATTGTTTCCCGGAAAGATCAGGGCATCGGTGACGATCGTGACGATCAGCCCGCGCTGGTCGATGGAGTACTGCGCCGCTCCGGTCAGTCCTGCCGCATCTAGGTGTTGGTCTATCTCGATCCGGACCTTTTCGAAGTCATTGAGCTCTGCTGTGATCTTCTTGTCGAGCGTGGGGTCACCGGTGTTGATCGTTGCTGATGCGGGCTTGTTGATTCCTGCATTCTCCTTGGCGACACCTGAGTTGTCTGTAGGTAGGCCGCCGGTGTTCGGTAATGCCGGGATATATGGATTATCGGTCCGCGGCATCTCCGGCACGGTCGGCGGCTGAGCGACGGAGTTGTCGTTGGCGGAGTTGAGCGCCGGAGATCCGTCGAATACCCCAATTGACCCGTCGCCGAACACCGCTGCCAGAGAGTACTTCAGTTGTTGAAACTTCGACTCGTTGAGTGCGGAGATCGCGAACAGAACAATGAACAGCGCGAGCAGCACAGTCAGCAGATCTGCATAGGTCACCAACCACCGTTCGGAGCCGCCTTCCTCTTCGCCGCCGCCGTGCCCACGACGACGCCGACCTCGGCCGCCCCCTCGTGCGGCCGAGGTCTTCGTCGCGTGCGCCGCCGGTGGCATTTACGCCACCTCCTTTTGCGGTCCAGCTGCGTCCGGCATCATGCTGTAGAGCTTCCGGGCGATCATGCGCGGGCTTGCGCCGGCTTGGATGGCGAGCACGCCCTCGATGGTCAATTCCATCTGCTCGCATTCGAGTTCGCTGATGCGCTTCAGGCGGGACCCGATGGGGATCCAGAACACGTTGGCCATCATGACGCCCCACAGGGTTGCGATGAACGCGCCCGCAATCTTGCCGCCGAGGCTCGCGGTGTCGGAGAGGCTGCCCAGCACGTGCACTAGGCCGAGGACGGTGCCGATGATGCCGATAGTGGGCGAGTAGCCGCCCATATCGGTAAAGAGCTTCGCGGCCACGTGGTCCGAGGCGCGCTTCGCATCTATCTCGGCAGACAGAATATCGACGATTTCGTCAGAGTCTGTCCCGTCGACGGCCATCTCGAGTGCCCGCTTCAGGAATGGGTCCTCGACCTTGTCGATTTCGCCGTCTAGAGCAAGGAGTCCTTCGCGGCGAGCGCGCTCGGCGAGCGATACGATCGCTTGAATGTTTTTGCTAGGGTCGCTGAGCCTTGCCGTCATGGCGAGCACCATGGCCTTGGGTAGGCGCTTCACGTCTTTGAAGATGGATCCGGCTACCCCAGCGCCAATCGTCCCGAAGATCACCAGGATCATCGGAGGCAACAGGAACATGCTGCCGATTGAGCCGCCCTCCATGATCAGGGAGGTGACGATGGCGCCGAGCGCGAGGCCAATTCCGCCGAGGGTTGCTGGATCCATCAGAGTTCACCTGGCCTGAGTTCGACGACCGTGCCACGTGACTGTTTGCCGACGTCATTGGCAGCTCTGTCTGTGTGCGTGGATATCACGCGGCGCTCGGTGGGGGCGCGGTATGCGGCTGCCGCGGTTTCGGCGCGATAGTCGCGCACGAGCTGCGATAGCTCGGCGATAGATTCGGTGACCACGTAACGGGTGCCGTTGACCAGCGTGATAACTGTGTCGGGAGTAGCGTCGGCCCGTTCGATGAGGTCAGGATTCAGTGCGAACACTGGCCCGTTCAACCTCGTCAAAAGCAACACGATAACCATCCTTGGTTTATTACCAGGAGCCGTCCGTGGCTCCCGGTACGTAATAGATCGGCTTTATGCCGGTAATTCTTAGCGTTGCCGCTTGAAGCGATGTCAGGTCACTCGATGGGTAGTTTTAGGTTACGGTGTGTGACTGAGCACTACTCAATGTCTTGATGGGTACGTTGCCGGTTGCGACCAGGTATGACGCTGTTCGCGTCGCTTCGCGGACGGAGAATCGGCGCCCGGGCACGGAGGGGGTGTGCCCGGACGCCGACGGCTGTGGGTGCTGACAGTCTTCGCCGCGACGCTGGTGATGCGGGGTTCGTGGGTGTCGAACTACTGCTTCATCGAAACAAGGGTCTGCAGAATCTGATCGGAGGTGGTAATCGTCTTGGAGTTCGCCTGGAATCCCCGCTGCGCGATGATCAGGTTTGTCAGCTCCGCAGCCAGGTCAACGTTGGACATCTCCAGGTAGCCTGCCGAGATCGAGCCGTGTGTGCCGTCGTTAGCGCCGCCATATATCGGGGCACCGGAGCTGGCGGTTGTGTTGTACTCGCTGTCGCCGACTTTCGTCAGGCCGTTCGGATTCGAGAAAGTCGCCATCGTCAGTTGGCCGATGGGCTGAACGCCACCGTCGTCGCGTACCGCATTGACGGTGCCAGCCGAATCGATGGTGTAGGAGACGTATTTGCCGTACGTTGTTCCAGCTACAGGTGCAGTGGGAATCGGTAGATCCGCGTTGGTGACTGGCGTGTAGGTGGTAGCCACAGGCGGGCCTGCAACCGTTACGGCTTTGTATCCGTTGAGCAGCGCCGAGAGGTCGAGGGCGGCCGGCTTAGTGGGAGGGGTCGCGTTTGCGTTGGGCTGTGGACCTGGTCCCCAAACACCCGCGGTC
>JBDTAR010000036.1:0-19059 GCA_039924545.1 Nakamurella sp.
TGCAGCATCTGTTCCTTGGCCTTGCGGTACAACCTCGAGCGCTGACCCCGGTAACCGGAGGCGCGCTCCAACATCTCACGACGCTTCTTGGCGCCGTTAACGGCTCTCTTGACGCGTGCCATGACGACACCTAACTTTCTTCTCGTAATGCTGCTGCGACCTGACAGGTCTCGCGGCTACCCGCGACGCTGCCAGCCCTTCGGAAAAAACCAATATTCGAAAATATATCCAGGCGCAATGCCTACTGGTGAAACGTCAGATACCGAGCATGCGCTTGACGCGCGGCACATCGGCGGCGGACAGCTCGCGCATGCCGGTCATCCGGCGAGTGACGCTAGACGGCTTCTTCTCCAGGTTGTGTCGTTTGCCGGCGCCGTCGTGCATGATCTTGCCGCTGCCGGTCACCCGCACCCGCTTAGAGATCCCGGAGTGGGTCTTGTTCTTGGGCATTAGTACTTTTCCTTCACTCATCCGTTGGCGCCACGCGCTTACGCACACGGCATTGCTCCCGACATGCGCTTACGCGAACGCCCGGTAATCGTTTGGTGCCACTGCTAGCTGGCGGCCGGTTCTGCTGCCGCTTCCGGCGCAGCCTCGGTCACAGCTTCGGTCACAACTTCTGGTGCGGCCTTAGTTACTGCCTCGGTCACAACTTCCGGCGCAACCTCAGTTACTGCCTCGGTCACAACTTCCGGCGCAGTCGCGTGCGGAGCCTCGTGGTGTGTGCGCGCTGCCGACTTCGGCTTCGCCTGCTTGAGAGGCGCCAACACCATAATCATGTTGCGTCCATCTTGCTTCGGCGCGCTTTCAACGATCCCCAGCTCGGCGACATCGTCGGCAAGTCGCTGCAGCAGACGGAACCCGAGTTCCGGCCGTGACTGCTCGCGACCGCGGAACATGATCGTCACCTTGACCTTGTCGCCCGCCGTCAAGAAGCGCACGACGTGACCCTTTTTGGTCCCGTAATCGTGCGGATCAATCTTGGGGCGCAGCTTCATCTCCTTGATGACGGTCTGCACCTGGTTCCGGCGAGCCTCACGGGCCTTCTGCGCGTTCTCGTACTTGAACTTGCCGAAGTCCATGATCTTTGCGACCGGAGGGCGGGCCGTAGGTGCGACCTCGACCAGGTCCAGATCGGCCGTCTCGGCCAGCTTGAGCGCCTCGCCGATCGACACAATGCCGACCTGCTCGCCGCCGGCGCCGACCAGACGGACCTCGGGTACCCGGATCCTGTCGTTGATGCGCGGTTCGATGCTGATTGAGGTCCTCCTGTGAATCGTCATCGGTTGCGACCGAATGCCACAAGGAATGTATGACGGCGTTCGCGACGAATTCTCGCCGAGATACGTGAGCCAAAGGCAAAACCCCGCGGAATGAGCACGCGGGGTCACACTTCGGTCGATGCGCACGGCTGCGTGCACATCGTGCGTCGACAACGGCACGGCCGACATCGACGGACCGGACCCGGCCGCCAACATTCGGCTGCTCGGGTGGGAGTGAGACTCCGCTTGCTCCCCTGCTTTGAGCGTGACGCGAACACGCGAAAAACTCAACAGGGTTGGTCGCAATTGCTCATGCTACACGATCTGACGGATGCAGCGCTAGGAGCCGCGTCACTACCGAGAGGCCGAGAACTGGGGTTTTCCGGCACGACCCCTCGAGTGGCAGACGCGACGCCGAGTATTGCTGGGCATTACGAAGAATTCCGGGCGCGCCTCTTGGGCTTGGGGCCCTTCGCCGCCATGTCGCGGTCGATCTGCTCGAGGCGACCGAGCGGACGTGCCGCGGCTGCCGCAGCCTCGGCCACCTGCCGCCGACGGTCCCGTTCAATTGCCTCCGGAGACCGCTGGGGAGCCTTGGGCGCATACGTTTCGTGCAACGCACGGAGCGCTTTCAGCGCGTCAACCGCTCGACCCTTGTCCATGGCCTGAATCGCCATGAGCGGCAGGGTTTCGTCGTCGGCGAGGATAGCCAGCGCCCAATGCGAACCTGGAGGGAAGGCAATCTTGTGGACCACCGGCCACGGCAACACCGTGTCTCCCAGGACGTTGCGGACCGACATGCCAGAGACGCCTGCGGTGATCTTCGGCCGGGCTACGAGCATGATCGTCGCCGCTCCGAACAAGCCGACGCTCATGAAACCGATCTTGTCCACCGCGCGCATCGGAATGCCGTCGGCCTGCAGCAGAAGGCCCAGCACAATCATGGTGGCCAGCACCGCAATCGCCGAGATCGCACCGAAAATAGCGATCTTACGAGGGCGAATGACCAGCGTCGCGGGCCCCGCAGTACCGCTTACCTGCGCAGTACCGCTTTCCTGCGCAGTACCGTTTACCTGCGCAGCGCCGTCAGTCGCCGCAGGCATGTCACTCACCGGAACCCCATTCCACTCACGGACCCCTTGCCGCGACGCAGGTCTGCCAGGATCAGCGCGGTCTGGATCGCCGCTGTCATCGCCTCGCCACCCTTGTCCTCGATCGAGCCCGCGATCCCGGACCTGGCGATCGCCTGTTCTTTCGTGTCGCAGGTGAGTACACCGTTACCTACCGGCACGCCGGAATCCAGCGCGACCCGTGTCAGTCCCTCAGTGACGGCCTTGGCGACAAAGTCGAAATGGGGCGTGCCGCCACGAATGACGGCACCGACCGCGACGACCGCGTCATGGTCGGTCGCCAATTGCTGCGCGACAACGGGGATCTCGATCGCTCCGGGGACGCGCACAACGATCATGTCTTTCACGCCAGCGGCATTCGCCGCGCGCTCCGCCCCGTCGAGCAGCGCATCGACGACATCCACATGCCAGCTCGTGGCCACGATCGCGACTCGAAGCTGGGATGCGCCGGTAACCCGCAGGTTCGGTTTGCCGTCGCCGCTCATCCGACGTCCAATCCTTCGATCAAGTGACCCATCCGGTCCCGCTTCGTCTTCAAATACCGAATGTTCTGCGGATTGACGGACACAGGCAGCGGCACGCGGCCCGTGACCGTGAGCCCGTAGCCTTCCAAACCGGCGCGCTTGGCCGGATTATTCGTGAGCAGCCGCATAGATTTGACGCCCAGGTCCACCAGGATCTGCGCGCCGGTACCGTAGTCGCGTGAATCCGCCGGAAGTCCTAGATCCAGGTTCGCATCGAGCGTGTCGCGCCCAGCGTCCTGCAACTGGTAGGCCTGCAGTTTGTGAATCAAGCCGATGCCGCGACCCTCGTGACCGCGGATGTAGATGACCGCCCCGCGACCTTCTTTAGCTACCGCCTCGAGCGAGGCCTGCAGCTGGGGGCCGCAATCGCAGCGCAGTGAGCCAAAGACGTCTCCGGTGAGGCATTCGGAATGCATGCGGATCAGCACATCCTCGCCGTCGCCGATATCTCCGAAGACAAACGCAATGTGCTCCCGCCGGTCGTAGGTCGATTCGTAGCCGATCGCGGTGAATTCGCCGCAGGTGAGCGGGACTCGGGCGGTCGCGAGGCGGCGCACCAACTTTTCGGAACGGCGACGATAAGCGATCAGATCGGCGATCGTGATGATCTTCAAGCCGTGTTGGGTAGCAAATTCCTTGAGCTCGTCGGCGCGGGCCATATCCCCTGGGTGCCGCTCTGACACGATTTCGCAGATCGCGCCAGCGGGCGACAACCCTGCCAAAGTCGCGAGGTCCACCGCTGCCTCGGTATGGCCGGGTCGGCGCAGCACGCCGCCGTCCTTGGCGCGCAGCGGCACCACATGGCCGGGCCGGGACAGATCTGCCTCGGTGGTCTGTGGGTCCGCCAAAAGCCGGATCGTGTGCGCCCGATCGGTGGCCGAAATACCGGTCGACACTCCCTCGCGCGCATCGACTGTCACGGTGTAGGCGGTGCCGCGACGGTCCTGGTTGACGCGGAACATCGGCGGCAGGTCCAGGCGGTCGGCATTTCCCTCGGTCACCGGGACGCAGATGTAGCCGGCGGTGTAGCGCACCATAAAGGCCACCAGTTCTGGCGTCGCCTTCTCGGCGGCGAAGATCAAATCGCCTTCATTCTCCCGATCGGCGTCGTCGACGACGATCACGGCGCGACCTGCGGCTATTTCCGCGATGGCACTTTCAACCGAGTCAAATTCGGCCCTGGCTCGTTCCTGAGAAGAACCAGTCTGACCAGTTTCAGCCTGAGCAGTTTCAGTCTGCGCCGAATAGGCCGCTACTGAATCAGCCTGCGCCGCCACTCCTAGCTCAGTTCCCGTAGTCACATCTACCGCAGTCACGCACTCACCGCCCGATCGTCAGAGCCATACGTCAGTAGCCGCTCGGCATATTTAGCCATTACATCTACCTCGATGTTTACCGCGTCGCCTACCTGGCGACGCCCCATAGTTGTGGCATTACGTGTCTCCGGAATGATCCCGAGCGTAAACGTCGTCGTGTCTTCACCGTCGATACCGCCCAAGGCGTCCGACACACCGATGACCGTGAGCGAAATACCATCCACTGCAACGGCCCCCTGTGGGGCTAGGTACCGCCCGAACGAGCCTGGTACTTGAATCGCTACGTCGTCATACCCGGCGTTTTCGGTGCGCGACACAACGATGCCCACACCATCCACATGGCCCTGCACGATATGCCCGCCGAGCCGCGTCGCTGGCGTGACCGAACGTTCGAGATTAGCGCGACTGCCCGGCCGCCAGGTGGCTGCCGTGGTGCGCGCTAACGTCTCGGCCATCATGTCGACGGTAAATGTTCCCGCGCCCTCGCGCGATCCGATCCCCACGACCGTGAGGCACACTCCGTTGACCGCGATCGAATCGCCATGTGCCGCATCCGCTGTCACCTTCGGCCCGCGGATCGTCACTCGAGCGTCCGACGAATCACCGGCGACATCGATAGCGACGATCTCGCCGAGTTCTTCGACGATCCCGGTAAACATTCGCTGGCTCCTTCTCGTGCCGCTAGATCGGTGATTGCTTCTGTGCCAGCCTCTGTGGTCCAGTTGGCCGCGCAGGCAACGTCCATCTGCCTGCTTGTCTGGCGAGCTGCCTACCGTCCATCCTCCCCTACTGGAAAGGAATTCGGGCCTTTCGCACCCGAGGATGTGACTTGCGCCGCAGCCTGGGCACGGAGCTGCGCGATTGCTGCCGCCGGGTCCGTTGCACCGAAAACCGCCGACCCTGCCACGAAACAATCTGCGCCCGCCGCAGCGGCCTGCTCGATGGTCGCCGCGTTCACGCCACCGTCGACCTGGACGATCACCTTGAGATGCCCGGTATCCACCAAGGTGCGAGCACTGCGCACCTTGTCCAGCATGTCGGCCATGAACGCCTGACCGCCGAAGCCTGGCTCGACGGTCATGATGAGAAGCGTGTCGTAGCTTTTGAGCGCGCCTACCCAGTCGTCAAGCCTGGTGTTCGGTTTGAGCGACAATCCTGCCTTCGCGCCTGCCGCCTTAATGTCCCTGGCGACGCTGATCGGGTCGCGAACAGCCTCCGCGTGCACGGTGACGTTGTACGCGCCAGCCTCCGCGTATCCGACGGCCCATCGATCCGGGTTCTCGATCATCAGATGGCAATCGAGCGGGATATCGGTGACTTTCCGGATCGCGGTAACGACCGGCAGACCGATGGTGAGGTTCGGCACGAAGTGGTTGTCCATGACGTCCACGTGCAGCCAATCAGCCCCTGCTGCCCGTTCGATATCGCGCTGTAGGTTCGCAAAATCAGCGGACAGGATCGACGGGGCGATCAGCGGCTCATTCATCATTTCTCGACCCTATCTGCCAGGTTTCCGCGCCAGTATGACGGAGTTCCGGGCTAGCTTGTCCGACGCATCAGGGCGCAGAACATTCCGTCGGTGCCCTGCCGGTGCGGCCACAGCTGCACCGTCGGCCCGATCCCGAGGTCCGGAACTCCCGGGAAGTACTCGCGGGCATCGATAAGCTCCAGCTCTTCCGGACGGCGGGCCACGACGCCGGCGGTCTCGGCCAACAGCGGCGAGCAGGTGGCGTAGGCGACGATTCCGCCCGGGCGGACCAGACGGGCCGCCGACGCGAGCAGTTCGCGCTGCAACTCGACCAACGGCGCCACGTCGGCATCGGTGCGTCGCCACCGCGATTCCGGACGGCGGCGAAGCGCGCCGAGCCCGGTACACGGCGCGTCCAGCAGTACTCGGTCAAAGCTGCCGGGTTCCAGTCCGGGCTCGCGGCCATCGGCGAGGTGCACGGTCACGGGCAGACTTTTGGTGGTCTTCCGCACCAGGTCTGCGCGGTGTCGCGCTAGCTCGACTGCATCGAGATGCGCGCCCCGCTGGGCGGCAAGTGCTCCCAGCAGCGCCGCCTTGCCACCGGGTCCGGCTGCCAGGTCTAGCCATCGGCTGTCACTGCCATCGATCTCGGCATCGGCCAATGCCAGCGCTACCAACTGGGAACCTTCGTCTTGTACGCCTGCCGCGCCGCTGGCGACCGCGACGAGTCGCCCCGGGTCACCACCCCGCAGGTACACGGCGTAGCGGCTGAATCGGCCGGGCTCGCCACCAGCAGCTTCCACCAACTCGTCCCGATCGATCATTCCGGGCCTAGCGACCAGATGCACGGCGTCCGGGGCGTAATTCGCTTCCAGCGCCTGGGTCAATTCGGCTAGATCGGCGGGTGCTTGGTCTGCGGACGGTTCTTCGGTAGACCGTTGAGCTGCAGGCGGCGCATCTGTAGGCGGCACAGCGCGCGGCGAGCTGCGCAGTGCGTCCGCCAGCGCCGACACGATCCAGCGCGGGTGCGCCGTAGCCAGTGCTAGTCGTGCCAACGGGTCGGTCGTTTCGGCCGGCGCAAGCCGCTCCACCCATGCGTCAAGGTCGCGTTCAGAAACCCGCCGTAGTACGGCGTTCACGTACCCGGCTGCCTGCGGGCGCGGTCCAGCCCGAATTAGATCAACCGTGACCGAGACCGCTGCATGCGACGGGATTCGAGTATGCAAAAGCTGGTACGCGCCGAGCCGAAGTGCGTCGAGGACTTCCCCATCCACGGCGTCGAGCGGCTTGTCACCACAGGCAGCGACAATAGCGTCGAGTTGACCGAGCGCACGACAGGATCCATACGCGAGCTCCGTTGCTAGCGCCGCATCCCGACCGCTCAGCCCATGGTCGCGCAAGATCTGCGGGAGCGCCAGATTGGCGTAGGCGCCGCGCTCACGCACCGCTTCAAGAAGCTCCAGGGCCGCCTGCCGCGCTGCGTCGACCTCGGGTGGTCGGCTCGTATGCGGGCGGCTGGGTGGCCGCCGCTGGGCTGAACTTCCGGTGACACCGCCGTGTCCGCCAACTCGATCGCGACCGCCGCCCCGGCTGGGTCTAAACCCGCCGCGCCCGCGATTGCCGCCGGGCTGCTCACCGCGGCCACGGTGACCGGAAGGGGGTGTTGCCGAGGACTCCGTCATACCTGTCTTTTCTCACTATCACTTGTTGTCACTGCACTAATTCGGTCGCCGGTCTGCAGCCGCGTGCCGCGCGCCCAGTCCGCTGCTGGCATCGCCCGCTTACCCGGTCGTTGCACGGTAGACAGCATGACAGCGCTGGTCGCGGTACCAACCCACACATCCCGCTTCCCTACGGCAATTTCGCCGGGCGCCAGCAGCGGAGCCACCACACCCGCAATTCGGTCACCGGAATTGCCGTCAGCGGCATTACCGTTGCTGGCCAGACGGACCGGGCCGAGGCCGAGGCGGCCCCATGTCGACTCGGTCCAGGCACCGGGCGCAGGCGTCACGGATCGAATCAGCCTGTCAAGAGCCAGTGCCGGTCTGTCGAAATCGATCTCGGCGTCGGCGACGGTGATCTTCGCGGCGTGACTCACCCCGTCGGCGCATTGCGGAACTGCGGTGAGCGCACCGTCCGCGAGCCCATCGAACGTGGCCACCAGCAGTGTCGACCCGGATTCGGCCAGACGCTCCAGCAAGTCGCCGGAAGTGTCGGTGGGTCGAATCGTCTCGGTAATAGTGCCGTAGACGGGCCCGGTGTCCAGACCTTTTTCGATGAGGAACGTGCTGGCCCCAGTAATCTCGTCGCCGGCTCGAATCGCGGCCTGCACGGGAGCTGCGCCCCGCCATGCAGGCAACAGCGAGAAATGAAGGTTGATCCAGCCGTGCGGCGCTTGGGCTAGCAGCGCCTCGCCGATGAGTGCGCCGTAGGCGACTACCGCAACAGCGTCCACGCGGAGCGCTGCGAATTCGGCCGCGAACTCGTCGCTGCGGATCGACGTCGGCTTCAACACCCGCAGCCCGGCTTCTTCTGCGGCGACGGCCACCGGCGACGCGGTAAGCGTCCCGCGCCGGCCCACGTGCTTATCCGGCCGGGTGAGCGCCGCGACGACCTCGTGTCGCGAAGCCATGAGCGCCTCGAGTGACGGCACAGCTGCGGACGGCGTTCCCGCGAACAACAACCGCATGCCGCCCCCTTGATCTGTCCCTGTCTGGTTTCGCGCACTGGCTATTCGCACTGGGTGTAAACGTGCCTGTGCCAGCCATTAGTTTAGTGGGAGTTACTGACCACAATGTGAGGACCTACCACCTATGACGACTCCGCGGCAGCCTGGGCCGAGCCCTCTCGTCGGCACCGTCGTTCGCCTCGACCGATCGGTCGCGGATGACGCACCGGACTTGTTCGCGGCGCTGGATGACGCGCGGGTCTATGCGAAGGCCTACGCCAGCGGAGGGCGACCGACCGATCCCAGTGGTGTGGCCGGGTGGATCGACGCCGCCACGCAGGCCGGGCGCGTGATGTACACGGTGCGACTAGTCGCAGACTGCGCCGTGGGCGCCGCCGGAACAGTGATTGGCACGTCCAGCCTGGGCGATCTGGACCTCGTCAATGCGGGGGCACATATCGGTTGGACAGCGTATGCCCCCGCAGTGTGGAGTAGCGCCGTGAATCCCGAATGCAAGCTGCTGCTGCTCACGTGCGCTTTCGAGACCTGCGGTTTCGAGCGGGTGAAGATTCAGACCGACATCATCAACGACCGATCACAAGCGGCGATCGCGGGCCTTGGCGCCGTCCGGGAGGGCGTGCTGCGGCATCACCGCAGGCGTGCCGACGGCACGTGGCGGGACACCGTGATGTTCTCGATCCTGTCCGCGGAATGGCCTGCGGTACAGCAGCGTCTGGTGGAACGGGTTCGGGTGTGGTGCGAAGGAAACCCGGCTCACTGACGTTAGTTCCGGGCGTGTTTTCAGCCGTATCAGCGGCAGCGGGGCCCGCCAGCATTGGTGGCCATAGGTGGCTCGCTCCCAACGACGACAGGAAAGCAGGTCACGCCTGCGTCGCGGCTTTCCGCCTCTGAGGTAGATCCTCGCCTGTGCCGCCGAAGGAGGATTCGCAGTGGGCCCGTCCGGCGCGGCGTCGGTCACATGGACCCGATAGACCACTCCCGCGAGAACATCGTTCTTTACTCGCCGAGAGCTGCGGCGACAAGCTCGAGGGTCTGTATCCGGCCGGGCGCCGTGTCCATCGGCTCGGCATCGTAGGAGCCAGCGATAGGTGAGAGCATAATTTCGTCCACCTCCCACTGGGCCGCGAAATCACGGAGCCTGTCGGCGACATCGGTGCCGGTACCGACGAACCAGGTGTCGCGTGTTGCTCGCATGATCTCCTGCCCCGCGACGTCGAAATCCGTTGTGCCAGCGAGAGCTTGCTCAACAGTTTCGAGCGGGATGAGCGGCTGGCCCGTGCGAAGCCGCGCCATCATCCGAAGCTGTGGGACGGCTCGCTCCTCCGCTTCTTCAACGGTGGGCGCGGCGACAGCGTTCGCGGTGAGGAACGTCCGCGGTTCGAGGCAATGTTCACTCGGCCGGAACTGTGAGCGATATAAGTCAAGCGCAACCTTGAGCCCCTTGCCACCAAAGTGGGATGCGAAAACGTAGGGCAGACCGAGTTCAGCGGCGAGTCGTGCCGAATAGTCGCTCGACCCGAGCAGCCAGACCTCGGGCGAGCTGGTCGCCATCGGTGTTGCGCGCACCGTGTAGCTGCCGCCGTTCGCGAGCTGCAGTGCGGCGCCGGAGGCGTCCACGAGTGCGCGAATATTTTCGACGTACTCGGGGAATCGCTCGACATCGCTGGTGGGGCCGGACATTCGGAGTAGTTGGGTGATCACCGGGTCACTTCCCGGTGCGCGACCGATGCCGAGGTCGATGCGGCCCGGCGCGAGTGCCTCCAAGGCCGCGAACTGTTCGGCGACCACGAGCGGCGAATGGTTGGGGAGCATCATCCCGCCGGATCCGACACGGATTCGTTCGGTCTGCGCGGCAGCGGCCGCGGCGAGCACGGGTGGTGTTGTCGATGCGACCGCTGGCATGTTGTGGTGCTCAGCGAACCAATACCTGCGTAGTCCCAGCCGATCGGCGCAGCGCACCAAGTCAAGCGATGAATGCACCGCCTCAGTGCTGGTTTGCCCGGTCCGCACGGGCACGAGGTCGAGGATGGAGAGTGCCGGTGAAGTAGTCATCGCTCGCTACAACCCGTCGCCTACGCGGCTTATTCCGTCCGACATCATCACGAGGGTGACGGGTTTCCCGAGGCGATACCGGCCAGCTGCGGTACGACCACGGCTTTGTTATACGTGATCTCGTCGAGCCGGTACTCGAGGTAGGCGAACTCCCCATCCGGCGCATGCCAGTGGCCTTCGCCGACAGTGCCGAGGTGCCTGGGTCCGGCCTGTTGATAGCCGGATATCGGTGTTGACCAGCGTTGTGGCGTGATGGTCTTTCCATCGCTTGACGCGGCGCCGCGGTCGTCAGAGACAAAGTCGATGAGCTGGTGGTCGTCGTTGAAGGTCAATTCGGCGGTGATGGTGTTCTCGCCGTATGTGTACGTGCCTCGAACATGGTTGTCGTCAATGAGCTGCCAGGTGGCTGGTGCGTCAATGAGCGCGGCAGGAGCAAGGATGCACAAGTCATTGAAGATGGTGACGGTCTCAGCTCGATCCATCTCGGGTCCCTTGGCATTGACCATCGTGACCAGTGAGGATGCCTTGACTCGCATCGTGGCGGCTCCGGCCTCGAACACGTGCAAAACCTGGATAGGAAGCCCGAACAGTTCGGCATCCATGAAGAACAACCGGCGAGGTTGCGGGCCGTAGGTGTTTACTTGCTCACCGACAAAGGTCATCCAGGGCTTCGTCGGCCCGCTGCGGATGCGGCCATGGAATCTAGCGCGAAACGCCTGCACGAACGGCCGTCCCACCGCGCCGGACTGACGGACGTAGGCGGCCACAGCGGCTGGCAAACGCTCAAGGTCGGTCTCGGTCACGACACCCCCCACATGAGCGATGTCGAGTGCGCCACTGGTCCGACGGCGATATTCTGCGCGAGCACTTCGCGGACCCTGCGAGGCCCATCCGTAGACGACAGCGACGAGCAGGATCACGTTCACGATGGTGCCGACTTTTGCGTCGGTCCACGCCGTGGCAATAGCCACCTGCGAGCCGACAACAGCGAAGGCACCAATAACCCACCACCAACGAACGTGAGCGAGCAGCAGCGCACCCGACCCGACGGTGCTCACCGCGGCCACGAGCCAAACAGTGCCCAATCCGGTGCTTATCGGCCCGGCTAACTGAGTTACTTCGGCCCAGCCCAGTCCCTTCGACGCACCGAGGAGATGGATGAGTCCGTGCACCACGACGACTAACCCGACGACCCAACGGGCGGCGGTCCTCACGGTCCGACCATTCACGGATCGACGACCGGCTCCGACGCCCGCCAGCCCAGCGACCTTCCCCGTTGTCAATTCGGAATTGTCCATCGCCGGGCTCCTTTCGTTGACGAAAACTACCTGCTCCCGGCCTAGGTGGCCTTTCGACTTCCACGTTCCGCCACAGATGACGGTCAGGCCAGAGACCTTCGCCTCTTCCGGCAGATATCCCTGCTTTCGCAACGTTGAATGGTTGTGAACCTGCATCGACGAAAGTGGTGGCAGCTTCGACCCGGCGCGCACCTAGCGCGGCCCAACACGTAGGCGAGCTCGGTTAGCCGAGTTGGCGCTGTCCAAGCCCGCCGGACTGCGACGACCGCGAGTCAATTCGCGGCAGGAGGACCCATGGGAGGTAGCCTCTCGGTCGCTACAGGACGGTGAATCCGGCAGGCAGGGCTCTACGGCCCGTCACAGCCAGGAGCAGAGGTCCCGCATTGCCAGCATGAGCAGCTAGCTCTCCGAGCACGGTCAGGCTTTCTACTGCAGCAACCGACGGCACGTCCAGCGGCCGGCCCAGTGCAACGGCAAGATCGCACGTATGCACAGTCAGCTCAAACGTCCTAGTAGGCAGATAGTCGACTAGGCGCATGCCTCCGACCGGAGTGGCCACGACGGCGTCCGGCTGCTCTGAGTTAACGCGGGCGAGCACACGTTCGGAGATCTCCACCACCGCAGCATCGATCTCGGGTCCCAGCGCGATACCTGCGTCGCGACCACGTCGCGCTACGGCTGCGGGATCGCCCATCGAAGCCAACGCCGCGCGGAAATAGCCCCCTGGCGAGCCGATATCGATCGCTGTGGCGTTCTTATCCAGGTAGCTCTCGACGGTCAGGAGTGCGCGGCTCGTGTGGCCGATCAGGTCGCGCACGGACCACTCGCCCAATCCCGGCTCATCCCATCGGCCACGTTCGGCGACGACGGTGCTGACGAACCAACGAGCTGCATGCTCGAAGGCACTTCGTACGGCGATCCACGACGGGAAAGTGTCCATGACTCACGAATGTAGATCCCGACCCGGCCGACCCACCACACAGGTATGACACAGTGGACGAACAGCGCCCGCAGCCCCACATGCAGCCGATCTCGGTTAGCCGAGTTCGGCTGGATCGACCTCTATCCGTATCGGCTCGCTGTCCTTGCGCGCCGACCTGGCAGCGGCTAGTACTTTCAACGCAGCAGCGAGAAGCCTGCGATCTACGGCCGGAACCCGAACCAGCGCACGCACATATTGATCTGCCTCGGCGCCGGTGACCAACTCACCGCCAGATGCGTGGCCCACCATTGCGCCGTCCCCCGCAGTTGGTCCGCCATTCACAACACCACCAGTCGCAGCCTTCTGACCGGCTCTGGTCGGCCGCCAAGCGGGGACAGGTCCGAGGATGGCAGCGGACGGTGGCAACGCCAGCTCGGCTAGTGCGGCACCGACCACCGCCTCACTGCCCTCGATCGATGCCATGGCAACTGCCGGTGGAAAGCCGAGTTCCCGCCGTCCGGCTAGCTCCATTCCGGCGAACGTCGCCGGATCCCACCGCACCAACGCCTGCACCGCCGACAGCGACACATCGGAGCCAATTACCACGCGGCCACCAGCGGCAGCAGGCCGGACGAGTGCGGCGGCCGCCATCCAGCGCCGCACAGTCTCCTCGGCAGCGCGCAAATCAGGTCGCCCCAGTAATAGCCCACCGTCGAGAAGCAAAGCGGCGCCGTATCCGCCTTCTGCTACCGGTTCCGCACCCGGGGTCGCCACCACGATCAGCGGCGCCTCATCCACGTGGCTCAGCACCTTGCCAGCGGTCGACGTCATGACCCGCACCCCAGCAAACGCGCTCCCTATTTCCTCCGCGGTGCGCGCCGCACCAATCACAGTGGCCTTGAGCCGATCAGAGGCGCACGCCGGACACACCCATCTCGGAACAGCCACCCCGCACCATCGACAGGTAGGTGTGCGCGCACCACGCGGAACCGCGAGTGGACCCGAACAACGGCGGCAGCGGGCCGGTCTGCGGCAGTCGGCGCAGGCCAGTCCCGGTAGATACCCACCACGAGGAACGTGCAGCAGCACCGGTGCATGCGCGTCAAGCGCCTGCCGCGCCGCCGAAAATCCCGCTGGGGTGAGCCTTGCGCGAGCCGCAGGTGAATGGGCACCAACGGCATAATCGTCTCCGGCGGCTTCGATGCGCGGCATGCACAGTCGGACCTGCGCACGTGGCGCAATAATCGGCTTCGCCCATCCGGATTCGAGGAGCAGCTCACCTTCGGCCGTGCGCGCGAAGCCGCCAATAAGAAGCGCAGCACCCTCCTGCATCGACCGCAACATCGCAACCTCACGCGCATGCGGATACGGGGCACGCGGTTCGGCAAGAAGGTCGTCGCCGTCATCGAACAACGCCACCAGCGCCAGATCACGCACCGGCGCAAAAACTGCCCCTCGCGTTCCGGCCACGATTCGCCGCTGGCCACGGCTGACCTTCAGAAATCGGCGGTATCTCTCCGCCGGACCCAGGTCGGCGGACAGCGTCACAAACGCGTCGTGCGGCAGACAAGCCTGTAAGGCTGCATCCAGTTGCGCCAGATCACGAGCGTCGGCGACGACGAGTATTGCACCGCGACTGGCCAGATACGCCGTCCGTGCAGCCTCGGCGAGCCGCGCCGACCATTCGCCACCGGGGAGCGCCGACCACACCGCTCGCGCAGGCCTACCCGCGGCCACCGCCGCGAGGAACGACGGGCCTGCCGGATATGCGGACCAGCCCTCTTTAACAGAATCAGGCTTAGCAGAATCAGGCCCAGCAGAACCAGAGTCGGCAGAATCATGCCCAGAGGAATCTGTTACAGAGGAATCAGTTACAGCCGAATCAGGTATGACGTTGTCCTCGGGCAGCGCACTGTTCGCGCTGCTGTGCCCCGAATCGACTGACTCACTGATAACACCGCTGGCTGCCTCACCGACAGAACCGTCGGCAATCGCTTCGTCCAGCGCAGCCGCAGCGGCGGCTTCATTCACCAGCTCAGCTTCCACGCGGGCATGCCGCGGCGGCACAGCCAGCCGCACGACGTCGGACATGGTGCCGGCGTACCTGTCGGCGACTGCACGGCACAGCCGCGCAATGGCCGGGGTCAAAACCACCTCCGGCGAGACGATCCGATCGATCATCGCCAGGCGGCCCACATGCTCAGACACTGCAGCGCGCTCCAGCACGAATCCGTTCACCAACCGGCCCGCGAATCGGACCCGTACTCGCACGCCAGGTTGTACGACTGCGTCGTCATCCTCGGCGACGAGGTAGTCGAACGGCCGATCCAGGTGCGCGAGGGATACCTCGATTGCGATGCGCGCTACCGGCAGATGCGCCGCTGTGTCGCGCTGCACACGCACCGGCTGCGGACGAGCTCTAGCGGCTCGGCGGGCCTGGGGCGCTGTCGTCATAGAACGTGAATACCACGGAGGTCCGTCATACCTATGTCCTCACAGCCCAAGAGCTAAAAGCCCAGCGCGTCCTTGAGCGCATCGACGCGATCGAGTCGCTCCCACGGCAGATCGATGTCAGTGCGTCCGAAGTGCCCGTAAGCCGCAGTCTGCGCGTAGATAGGCCGCTTGAGATCCAGATCACGGATGATCGCGCCAGGACGCAGGTCGAACACTTGGCGAATCGCATCGGCAATCTTGTCCGGGTCTACCTGCTCGGTCGCGAATGTCTCGACGAACAGCCCCACCGGGTGCGCCTTGCCGATGGCGTAGGCAACCTGCACTTCGATCCGCTCCGCGAGACCCGCAGCCACCACGTTCTTGGCGACCCAGCGCATTGCGTACGCGGCCGAGCGATCTACCTTGGACGGATCCTTGCCGGAGAACGCGCCACCACCGTGCCGGGCCATCCCGCCGTAGGTGTCGACGATGATCTTCCGGCCGGTCACGCCGGCGTCACCCATGGGGCCCCCGACCACGAAGCGCCCGGTCGGGTTCACATACAGCTTGAAATCGCGCGTATCGATGTCTAGGTCGGCGAGCTCCGGTTCCACCACGAAGTTGCGCACATCGGGGGTGAGCATGGTGGCCAGATTGATGTCCTCGGCGTGCTGCGACGACACGACGACGGCGTCCAGTCGGAGCGCTTTGTCACCGACGTATTCGATCGTCACCTGCGTCTTGCCATCTGGTCGCAGGTACGGAACCTGCCCGGATTTACGTACCGCAGCCAGCCGATGCGCCAGTCGATGCGCCAGCGCGATGGGCAGTGGCATCTTCTCGGGCGTATCCGAGCAGGCGTAGCCGAACATCAAGCCCTGGTCGCCCGCGCCCTGTCGGGAGATTGCCACCTCGGCTGCTTCTTCGGGAGTGTTCCCGCCGGTGGCATCGCCGCTTCCCGGCTTCTCGTTAGCGCGTGACTCCAGCGCAGAGTCAACACCCTGAGCGATATCGGGCGACTGGTTGCCGATGGCCACGTTCACGCCACAGGACCGTCCGTCAAATCCCTTGGCAGACGAGTCGTACCCGATAGCGAGGACCGTGTCGCGCACGATCGCCGGAATATCCGCGTACGCGTTCGTGGTCACCTCGCCAGCCACGTGCACCTGGCCGGTCGTGACCATCGTTTCGACGGCGACGCGGCTTTCCGGATCCTGCGTGAGTAGCGCGTCCAAGATCCCGTCGCTGATCGCATCACATATTTTGTCCGGATGGCCTTCGGTGACAGACTCCGACGTGAACAAACGTGCGCTCATCAGGTGAGATCCCTCCGGTTGTTTGGGTATGCGCGGCCACAACGGTCCTTCGAAGAATACTGGGTCCGCGATCGCGAGCGTGTCGCGGCCTGGCATAGCGGCCCCGTGCTGCGTCACGGTTGCTGTGTCACGGTTGCTGTGTCACCGTTCGGCAAGTTGCCGCGCTATCACGTCACAGATTGCCGCTGCGAGGAATGCCTTAGGCCCCGCTGGAACTGTGATTTCATCACCGCAGGCACCAACAATGGTCGCGGTGTTGTCCGGTTGCCCGAATACTGCCCCGCCAGAGACATCGTTGATGACCAGAAAATCGCAGCCCTTGCGCGCGAGTTTCGCCCGTCCGTATTCAACGACAGTCGATGTCGCATCACCTGTTTCAGCCGCAAATCCAAGTATGACGGGCCTCTCGGCGCTACCGCGCCGCTGAACTAATTCCGCCAGAATATCCGGATTGGTCGCGAGCTGGAGTGGCTCCGGGCCGCTGTCTACACTCTTCTTGATTTTGGTCGTCGACATAGCGATCGGACGGAAATCTGCTACGGCTGCGGCCATGATGACCACGTCCGCGTCGCGGGCTGCCGCATGCGTCGCGTCGCGAAGTTCGGCCGCCGTGGCGACTGGGACCAGGTGCACGGCGGGTGGGGTGGGTAGGTCGGTGTTCGCCGCGATCAGCGTGACACGCGCTCCCCTGGCTGCGGCAATGAGTGCCAGCGCGAATCCTTGTCGACCCGACGATCGGTTGCCGAGAAATCGGACCGGGTCTAGCGGCTCCCGCGTGCCTCCAGCAGTGACCACGACCCGGCATCCGACAAGATCCCGCTTAAGCGCGTCGCCGCGGTGCAGCAGCACTTCCGCGATCTGCGCGATGATCTCGGGGTCGGGAAGTCGACCGACTCCGGAATCGGCGCCAGTGAGCCTTCCTTCTGCGGGATCGAGAACGGTTATGCCGCGAGCTCGCAGGACGTCGACGTTGGCCTGGGTCGCGGGGTTAGCCCACATTCCGGTGTGCATGGCTGGCGACATGAGGACTGGGGCGCGGGTGACGAGCAAAGTGGCGGTGAGGAGGTCGTCGGCGCCGCCTGCAGCTGCGCGGGAGATCAGGTCGGCAGTCGCCGGTGCGATCACGACGAGGTCGGCATGTTGACCGACGGATACATGTGCGACAGACGGAACATCGGAGAATACGTCAGCGTCAACGCGATGCCCGGAGAGCGCTTCGAACGTCGCGGCTCCGACGAATTTCAGTGCATTTGCGGTCGGCACGACTGTCACATCCGCGCCGACACCGTCCACTGAGCGCAGCCTGCGAATAAGCTCGCACGCCTTGTAGGCAGCAATTCCGCCGCACACACCGACTACCACGCGCGGGGCGACTTCAGGAGTGAACATTGGCGTGGGTTCGATTTCGCAGGCTGCCTGGACGTGGACCGGCGGGGCGCTAAACGCCCTCAGTGTGCTCCAAGAGGTCCGCATTAATTTCGCGCAGTGCGATCGATAGCGGCTTTTCCCTGGGCAGCGGGTCGACCAGCGGCCCCACATACTCGAGCAGGCCCTCGGACAGCTGCGAGTAGTAGTCGTTAATCTGCCGCGCGCGCTTCGATGCGAACACCGCAAGCGCGTACTTCGAGCTGGTCCGGGCCAACAGCTCGTCGATCGGCGGGTAGGTGATTCCAGCCTCGGTGATCTCGGCTGGCGACAACGCTGCGCTATCCATTACTTCTCGATTCTGTGTAGACAAGCCTGTAAACCCAAGTCCGTGTCAACAATTCAGTGTTGCGGCGAATTCGGTGTTGCGGCGCAGCGAATCGGGATGTGTGTCGACTGCGTTTGAGCCGCCTACATATCCGCGCCGCAAGTCCCAGACGGGATCTCTAGTCAGACCCCGAGGTGATGCTGCCGCTACGCAGTCGTCAATGCTACCAAGGCTGTGACGGTACTGGCCACCTTAGTGTTGACCACCACGTGGTCAAACTCCGATTCCGCTGCCAATTCCCGATCGGCCGCGGCCATTCTGGCCGCCACCGCGTCAGGGTCCTCGGTCCCGCGCGCGGACAACCGTCGTAGCAGCTCTGCACGCGAGGGAGGTGCGATGAAGATCAGCACTGCCTCGGGTCCGAGGCCCGGTGCTCGGCGAACTTGCCGGGCACCCTGGACCTCGATCTCGAGCAGGACATCGACTCCAGCCGTCAGTCGCTCCACTACCGCCGCCCGCGGCGTGCCGTAGCCGTTCCCGGCATAGACGGCATGCTCCAAAAACTCACCGTGGGCCACCATCTGTTCGAAGGTGTCCCGATCGACGAAGTGGTAGGAAACACCGTCAACGTCGCCCGGCCGCGGCGATCGTGTGGTCGACGACACGGAAAACCACAGACCCGGGTGCACTTTACGAAGCTTCGCCAAGACCGTCGATTTACCAACACCGGACGGGCCGGAGACGACGAACAGCCGTCCCCGACTGGAGGTCTGCCCGCTTTCGGCTGGCCCGGTCGACACGGCTGTCGTCGTAGCTGTCATTTATTTTTGCAGCGGTTTAGTAACCGAATTCTTCGAGCAGCGCCTTACGCTGTCGGTCGCCCAATCCGCGAATGCGGCGGCTCGCAGCAATCTCGAACTGCTCCATGAGCTGAGCCGCGCGGACCTTGCCAACGC
>JBDTAR010000037.1:0-28597 GCA_039924545.1 Nakamurella sp.
GCCGCAAGAACAGACAGCAGAGAAAGCTGCGTCGTCATGCCACGGACGATTCCGGCTAGGTCGGACACGAAGAACCAGCGTTTTTCTTCGACGGTGCCGAGCCAACTACTTAACCCGGGCACCGTTATTTTGGTGACGTCGGCCACCGGCGGTGACTGCCGCTGCCCGCCGCCTGGGGCATTGGTGAACAGTAGTTCGGAGAGGAACAGAGTGATGCCCGGCGCGACGATGTTGACCGCGACACCAGCGATGATGTGATCCACACCGAAGGTGATCGCCGCGACGCCCATCAGCAGGCCGCCAAGGGCGCCACACACGACACCAAAGAACACCCCGGCCCAGGGGCCCCACTGGTATCCCGCCCAACCGGCACCGAACGTGCCGAGGATCATCATGCCTTCCAGGCCGATGTTGACGACTCCCGCGCGCTCGGACCACAGACCCGAGAGCCCAGCGAGGGCAATCGGTACAGCTGCAGCGATAGCCGCCTCAACGGCGCCGGCTGAGGTGAGGTTCGTTGCCCCCGAGAACATCCTGATCACCGATACCACGGCAAGGCCAGCGGCGATGATTGCTAGCCAGCCCCAGGCCGGCATGTTTCGTTTGGGCCCGACTGGGCTCGCCCGCATGCGGGCCGACAGCTCTCCGGTCGTCATGCTGCAACCTCCGATCCGGCCGCGACATCGAGCTGTCTCGCGACATCGCGCTGTTCAAGTACGACGCTGGCACGGCGAACAATTTCGTAGGCGATGACGACGAGCAGCACGATCACACCCTGCATGATCGCGACCATTTCTTTCGGAATGTTCACCGACTGCAAGGCATTCGACGACGAGGCCAGGAACGACCACAATGCTGCCGCAAAGACGATGCCCACCGGGTGGTTACGCCCGAGCAGTGCAATCGCGATTCCGGTAAAACCGATACCGGTCTGGAAGTTCAGCGAGTAACTGCCAGCAGTGCCATTAAGCAGCTCTGGCATGCCCACCAGCCCGGCAACCGCACCCGACAACAGCATCGCGTAGAACATCATTTTTTTGACGCTAATTCCGCTGGCCACAGCCGCAGTTTCGGACATTCCGGTGGCACGAAGAGAGAAACCGAAAACAGTGCGGTTCAGCAGGAACCAATAGGCGACACCGACGAGAAGTCCCAGCAAGATCATGCTGAACAGCGGTGTCCCAGAACCGATATCGAAGTTCGGTGCCTGACCACCGGCCGTGATCGGTCTGGTGGAAACGTTGTAGCCCTTCTGGATCGCCCACATGTCCGGAGTGAGCAGGAAGGCGATGATTGCGGTGGATATCGAGTTGAGCATGATCGTGGAGATGACTTCGGACACACCGCGCGTTACCCGGAGCCACCCGGCAATGCCGGACCAGATTGCGCCGACCGCCATCGCGACGAGCAACGTCAGCACGATTCGGATCGGCCCGGGCAGCGAGCCCATCGCCGTCATCCCGGCAAACGCTGCCGCTACCATCGCGGCCAAACGATACTGACCGTCGACGCCGATATTGAACAGGTTCATCTTGAACCCGATCGCTACCGCAACCGCAGACAGGTAAAACACCGTCGTCTGGTTGATGGCGCTGGTGACGACGCTGGGATCCGAAAACGCCCCACCCATCGCGACGAACGCATCAATCGGATTGTGTCCCGCCGCGAGCAGGAGCGCGACAATGATGATCGCGGCCCCGACCAGCGCGGTTGCCGGACCCGCGGCGCCCAGCAGCAGCCGTCGCATACTCAACCGTTTCATCGCCGACCTAACTCGTCGTTGCTCTGCGAATGTCTTCCCAACTCACCGAGTGGTGGGCCATCTGGCTCCCCGCCACTGGGCCCGACACCGGTACCGGGACTGCCACCCTTTTCGTGCGCCGCAACCGAACCGTGACCGACCCCGTCGGCACCTGTCATCGCGGACCCAAGTTGCTGCGGGGTCACGGTGCGCGGGTCGTACTTGCCGACAAGACGGCCGCGCAAAATGACGGTGATCGTGTCGGACAGACCGATCAGTTCCTCGAGGTCTGCCGAGATCAGAAGAACCGCAAGGCCTTCCGCGCGTGCATGTCGCAGATGATCCCAGACAGCAGCTTGCGCACCGACATCGACGCCGCGTGTCGGGTGAGCGGCAATCAAGAGCCTCGGGTTACTGCTCATTTCCCGACCAACGATGAGCTTTTGCTGATTACCGCCGGACAGCGATGATGCTTTGACCTCGATACCGGGTGTCCGCACGTCGAATTCATCGACAATGCGCTGCGTATCGGCACGGGCCGCGGCGCGGGTCAGCAGCCATCCGTTGGACGACGGCCGCCTCGTCTGGTGACCCAGCATCCGGTTCTCCCACAGCGTCCCCTCCAGGATGAGGCCCTGGCGGTGCCGGTCCTCGGGGATGAACCCCACGCCTGCTTCACGGCGACGGAGGGTCGACATTTTAGTGATGTCATCATCGCCGAGCTCAATGCGACCAGCGGAAAGTGGCCGGATGCCCATGATGGCGTCTACCAGCTCAGCCTGACCGTTGCCCTCGACTCCGGCAATCCCGAGGACCTCGCCGGCGTGGATCGTCAGTGAGATGTCAGTCAGCACAGCGCGGCCATCCGGATCGGCGGCGCCCACGGATGTCAACGTGAGGACCGGCCTGTCGGTCACGGTCGATTCACTGGTCTGTGGAGAAGGCAGCTCGGAGCCCACCATCATTTCGGCCAATTCACGGTTGGTGACAGTCTTCGGGTCCGCCGTACCCACCGTTGCGCCCCGACGAATCACCGTGATGTCGTCGGCGATGTCCCGAACTTCATCGAGTTTGTGCGAAATGAAAATTATGGTCAGACCCTCGCGCTTGAGCTCGCGAAGGTTGTCGAACAACTCGTCGACCTCCTGCGGGACCAGCACCGCCGTCGGTTCGTCCAGGATCAGGATCTTGGCGCCTCGGTACAAAACTTTAAGAATTTCGACCCGTTGCCGCGCACCGACGCCGAGATACTCCACCAGGCTGGTGGGCTCGACTTCGAGGCCGTACCGCTCCTCGATCTCGCGAATTGTGGCAATGGCCTGTTTGGACCGGATCAGCCCACCGCGGGAGGTTGGCTCGCTGCCGAGCACGATGTTTTCCCACACGGTCAGGTTGTCTGCCAGCATGAAGTGTTGATGCACCATGCCGATGCCGGCTGCGATGGCGTCGGCTGGCGATCCGAAATTGACCGTCTTGCCGTCGATCTCAATGACGCCTTCATCCGGCCGATGCATGCCATACAGCGTTTTCATCAGAGTCGACTTGCCGGCGCCGTTCTCACCTACCAACGCGTGCACACTTCCGCGCCGCACGGTGAAGGTGATGTTTGAATTGGCAATAACACCGGGATACCGCTTCGTGATGCCCGTCAACCGGACTGCGGGTACCGCCAGGTTCGTCATGGTGCCAACAGGGACGCTGGTGGCAGCGTCCGCACCGGCAGGGATACCGACAGGCATACCGGCACTGGCCGGACGATCTTCATGCGACATGTGCTCTACTCTCGCAGGCCTACGCGCGTTGCGCGCTTCCGTAAAAGTCCGGCCCAGCCTCAGCGCTGAAATCTGCCGAGGCCGGACCGGACCTAAGTAAAAACTAATCAGCCAATCGAGGTCGGGACCTTGATTTCACCGCTGATGATCTTCTGCTTGTAGCTATCAATCTGGGACGCGATGCTGTCGATGAAGCCACCGGAGGTAGCCACTGCCACGCCGCCAGTCTTGAGGTCATACAGGTGGTGGCCGTTCAGCGGGCTGCCAGAATCTGCGGACTTAAAGAAGTCGTATACCGCAACATCGACGTTCTTTACCATGGAGGTCATGATGACATCCTTGACGTCAGCGAGCGACGGCGAGTTGTACTGGTCGGAGTCGACACCGATACCCCACGCCTTAGCGGCCTTCGCGGCCTTGAACACACCGGCACCGGAACCGCCTGCGGCAGCGTAAATCACGTCTGTGCCTGCGTCGTACATTCCCTTGGCGATCTTCTCACCAGAAGCCGGGTCGTTGAACCCGCCGAAGTCTGGCGGCTCAGTGATGTACTTGTCCGAGATCGTCGCATCCGGCTTCACAGCCTTGACGCCAGCGTCAAAGCCAGCCTGGAACTTCTGGATCAGTGGCACATCGACACCGCCAATGAATCCGACCTTGCCGGACTTGGTCTTGAGACCAGCTGCCACGCCGACCAGGAACGAGCCCTGCTCTTCGGCGAACGTCATGCAGTCGACGTTGGCGTAAGGCGCACCCTTCACGCCGCCGTCAGCCTCCGGCGTGCATAGGCTGGCGTCGTCAACGATGCCGAACGAAACCTTCGGGTTCTTCGGAGCAACCTCTGCGAGCGCGCCGGCATAAGCAAAACCGACTGCGACGATGGTGTTGGCGCCGTCCTTGACAAGCTGGTTGAGGCGATCAACCTTGGCCGAATCAGGCTCGCCGTTGGCTGCAGTCAGTTCGCCAATCAGTTTCATGCCCTCGCCGGTAGCCTTATCCAGGCCACGCGCCGCGGAGTCGTTGAACGACTGGTCACCACGACCGCCGAGGTCGTAGGCGAGGCCGAGCTTGACCGTGCCCGTCGATCCGCTTCCCGCATCACTCGACGGCGCGGCGTCACTGCTGGACGCTGCACTGCTCGACGCTGCACTGCTGGGTGCGTCGCTGCTGGACGCTTCTGATTGACTGCTCGAGGGCTGGCTGCTGGCATCCGACGACTGGGTAGTGCCTCCAGTCGCGCTGGATGCGCATGATGCCAGCACCATCCCGGCGCACACCACTCCGACGAGAAGCCCGAGGCTTCTGGCTCGACGCACGTTTGTCTCCTTAGGGTCATTTGCACTCTCCGATCGTCGATCGGAGTGGGTCCGCTGATTGCCAGCGGCACGTATCGGGGGGACGCTACCGCGCGATCAACCCTTGGGCGAGCACTTGTCTCGCACCGTGATCGAAACGTGGCCTTTTCGGTGTTCGAGATCACCTGAACCGCGCCAGAAATGGTCAGTCGATGCCCAGATATGCTTTCACGACCCGATCGTCGGCGAGTAGCTCCGTCGTCGGTCCGGAGTGAACCACCGTCCCGGTTTCGATCACGTACGCGTAATCGGCGGCGCGTAAGGCGCGACGCGCATTCTGCTCCACCAGGACAACGGTGGTGCCTGAGTCTCGTATTTGCGCAATCACTGCGAAAACCTCGTCGACAATCTTCGGTGCTAGCCCCATTGATGGCTCGTCGAGGAGCAGCACACTGGGTTGGGCCATCAGGGCGCGACCAATGGCGAGCATTTGCTGTTCGCCGCCAGATAGTGACCCGGCGGGCAGATCGCGTCGCTCAGCGAGCACAGGGAAGCGCTGATACAGCTCATCGGCCCGGCGAGCGACGTCGGTCGGCCGATGCCATGCGCCGAGCCGCAGGTTTTCCGCCACTGTCATGGTGCCGAGAATTTCGCGTCCTTCGGGCACCATCACCAGCCCCGCGGCGACGAGACTGTGTGCAGGGTGCCGGGTGATGTCGCGGCCGCCGAGGCGCACGGTCCCACCGCGCGGGCGGATAAGGCCCGCAACGGCAGACAGGATTGATGTTTTACCGGCGCCGTTCGCGCCGACCAACGCGACGAGCGAGCCTGGATCGGCTCGGAACGACACCCCATGTACGGCTTCGATCCGCCCGTAGCTAACCCGGAGATCGTCTACTTCGAGAGTTGCGTCAGTCATCGGTGCCCTCCGCCGCGTCACTGCGGTGCATGCCGTCTGCGTGTGTGGAGCCTGGAAGTATGACGCTGTCCTCGCGTACCGCGACCGGGCTGGCGTCATGATCGCTTTCGGTGCCGAGGTACGCGTCCAGTACCGCAGGATCATGCGCCACGGACTCCGGGTCGCCGTTGGCGATGACCTCACCGAAGTCGAGCACAGTCACCCGGGTGCAGGTGGACAACACCATCCGTACATTGTGCTCAATCAACAGAACCGTGACGCCGTCAGCGGCGAGCTCTCGGATCAGTTGCGCCATCTCCCTCGCTTCGACATGGTTCATGCCAGCGGCGGGCTCGTCGAGAATCAGGAGTTCCGGATCACTGGCGAGTGCTCGGGCGATCTCCAGGCGGCGCTGGTCGCCGTATGAGAGCTGCCCCGCAAGTACCACCGCCCGTTCGATCAGCCCGACTCTGCGGAGCTGCCGCCACGCCATGGCACGCGCCTGGGCTTCGTCGCGACGCGCCGAGGGCAACCAGATCAGCCGTCGGGCAAAGGTGGACTTAGCTATCGTGTGAGTGCCCACCAGCACGTTGTCGAACGCGCTCATCCGGTTCCAGAGCTTGGAGTGCTGGAATGTACGAGCAACGCCTGCCGCTGCGAACCGGTAGGGCGGCACCTTCTTGCCCAATTGCAGGCCGAGCACGGTCGCCGTGCCGGATGTCGGCGGCACGAGACCGCTGATCATGTTGATCAGCGTCGTCTTGCCCGCTCCGTTCGGCCCAATCAGCCCGAGCACTTCACCCGCGCGGATTTCGAGATCGATGCCTCGCACAGCGTGCACGCCCCCGTAGGACTTGGAGATGCTGTGCAGCGACGCGATCATGTCTCCAGCTTGTACACGGGCCCGGGCACGGCTGTGTATCGAAGTTGATCCAGGCTCGTCTTCCTCGCCGCCTGTAGGCGGTCTCGGTTTGCGACGCGGGATCAGTCCGGCGATGCCTCCCGGCAGAAACAGGATCACCAGCAACATCAGCAGGCCGGCAATGAATGGTTGGATCCAGCCGGCCTGGACGTCGAGCGCGCGCTGGACTTCGGGGATCAGCGTGATGAATGCCCCACCGATCAGTGGGCCGATGAAGAAGACGACGCCGCCGACCATGGCCATAACCAGGCCGTTGATCGCGGCCTCGAAGCCGAAGTCGTCAGGGCTGATCAACCGAGTGAAAAACGCGTCGAAGACGCCATAGGCCCCGGCGATGGCGCCGGCAGTGACGATGGCGTACATCTTGTGGCGCGCCACGTCGATGCCGAGCGCCGTGGCGGCCAGTTCATCCTCGCGTACCGCCGCATAGCCGCGACCGAGCTTGGACCGGCTGAGTCGAGCAAAGAAATAGACCAGAACGGCCACGGCGATCCACACCGTCCACCAGTCAACCAGTTTGGGAGTGGAAAGCCCCGAGGCGCGCCCCGTCCACTCGCTGTTGATGAATACGATGCGTACCACTTCGCCGAAGCCGAGGGTGGCGATCGCGAGATACACGCCGCGCAATCGAAGTACCGGCAGACCGAGCAGCAACGCAATGATCGCACCGGCGACGGTTCCGATTACGACTGCAGAGACGATCGGCGGAACGAAGCCGAACAGCAGTGTGTCCTGGCCGATCAAGGCGGCTGCGGTGAATCCACCGATAGACGCGAAGCCCGCCTGCGCAAGCGATAGTTGGCCGGCATAGAGCACCGCATAGAACGAATATGCGAAGATCGCGGCGAGGCCGATCAGGGTCAGTTGGGTAGCAAGTTGGTGGCTCATGCCCAGACCACCACCGATGAGCGGGTGACGGACCTACTGGCCGGGCTGTGGTGTGTGCGCATCAGATCTCCCGTACCTGGCGCCCACCGAACAGACCCTTCGGCCGCACGATGAGAATGAGGAATAGCAGGCCGAACGCGATAACGTCCTTCCACGAGGAGCCTACGAACGTGATGGCGGCCACCTCGGCCAGGCCCAGTGCGTAGCCGCCAATCACCGCACCAGGCAGCGATCCCATGCCGCCGAGGATGATCACGGCAAGACCCTTGAGCTCGATACTGCTGCCGAGGTCGAGTTGCGCGACGTTGACGTTGAGTGCGAATAGCACGCCGGCGACAGCACCGAGCGCCGAGGAAATTGCGAACGTCATCCAGGTGATGCGCTCGACGTTGAGCCCCAGAACCCGCGCAGCGTGCGGGTTCTCCGCGACGGCGCGCATCCCGCGGCCGAGGTTCGAGCGGCCGACCATCAACGCCAAAGCCACCATGAGAGCCACGGAGACGGCAACGATCACCAACTGAATCACAGTCGCCTGCGCGCTGCCGATCGATACGGTGGCAGCGGGAAGCGCATCGAAGGGGAACTGCTGCCTGTCGGGCCCATAGACGGCCTGCAACAGCGCAATGAACATGGCGGCCAGCGCAATCGACGAGATCAACCCGGCGAAGTGGGCGTCGCGACGGTTGGCCAACGGTCGAAAGGCGACGCGTTCGACGATGATGCCGAGAATCGCACCTGCGACAAGCACAGCGGGGATGGCTAGCCAGAT
Organism: Nakamurella sp.; assembly: GCA_039924545.1. Taxonomy (GTDB): domain Bacteria; phylum Actinomycetota; class Actinomycetes; order Mycobacteriales; family Nakamurellaceae; genus Nakamurella. Next base: position 8,286 of record JBDTAR010000037.1, read on the forward strand.
CGAGAATCCGGCCTGATCGACCAGCGTGATTGCGATGTAGGCTCCGGCGGCAAATACCGCAGAGTGGGCCAGGTTGAGCCTGTCGAGCACGCCGAATACCAGCGTGTAGCCGACAGCGAACAGGGCGTAGATCGAGCCGGTAAAGATGCCGTTCAGGATCTGTTGCACTAGATCTGCCCTTCCCGGTCGCGCCGCTGCCTGTCTGGGCGGTCAGTCATCGAACTGCCTTTCGTGCCGCGCGGTGCCCTTCCTGACGAAGTCGCAGGGCGCTGGACGTGATGGGAAGCCGCCCGGCTGGCCGCGTCTACCGTGGCCAGCCGGGTGGAAATCCACGAGCCTACTTTAGGACTGCGAACTTTCCGTCCTTGACGATCTGCACGACCGCCGGGTGGCTTGCGTCGCGCGCATCGGTAAAGCTGAACTTACCGAGTGGGGTCGCCAAATCTTTGACTTTGGCGAAGTTCGCGATGATGGAGTCACGGTCCGCCGAACAGCCGAGCCGCACCGCATCGTCGACGATCATCATGCCCGTAAATGCCTGCGCCGCGAACTGGTCGGGCGCCGAACCATACTTCGCCTGGTAGTCCTTCATGAACGAGACCGATGCGGGATCAGTCGACGCCGAGTTCCATGCTGCACCCACGACGACGCCTTCAGCGGCCGACCCAGCATCCTTCATCAGCGCCGGCGAGTTGAACCCGTTGCCGCCAATGATTGGCATCTTCATGCCCAACTGGCGGGCTTGGGTAACGATCGGCACAGCCGCGTCGATCAGCGAGGACACCACAAGCGCGTCCGGGTTGGATGCCTTCGCCTCGGTGAGCAGCGACCGGAAATCGGTATCTGTCTTGGAGAACGTCAGGGTCTTGTCAGTTTTGATACCCGACTTCGCCAAGGCATCTTTGAAGGCGTCGTAGCCGCCCTCGGAGAACGCATCGTCGTTCGCGTACATCACCACGACGTGCGACAGCCCGTACTTTGTTTTGGCTGCGTCGATGGTCTGCGGGATCACCGCTGCTTCGGTGAGCGAGTCACGCCAGATGTAGTTGCCGATGTTGGTGATGCCAGCGGCGGTGTTCGACACGCCCAGCACCGGCTGCTTCGCGTCCTGAGCGATCGGATCAGTTTGCTTGGCCGCGTCCGAGAGTGTCGGCCCAATGATGACCGAATCCTTGGCGGCAATCATCGATTCGAAGATCGAGATGGCCTGCTTGTTATCGGTCTGCGAATCCTGCACATCAACGTCGTACTTGACACCGCCCTTCGCGTTGAGTTGGTCGGCCGCCAACTCCACACCGTTTTTCTGGGTCGTGCCGTACTGGGCACCGCCGCCGGTCAGCGTGAAGACCACGCCGACCTTCACCGGATCCGGCAACGTGCAGTCGGCGCCAGCCCCCGCTGCACTGCTCCCCGCTTCACTGCTCCCCGCTTCACTGCTCCCCGCTACACTGCTCCCCGCTTCACTTGAGGAGCTCTCGCTGGGCGCACTGCTTGAGGGACTTTCGCTAGATGTACCCGCATCCGATGCCGCGTCACTGTTACTCGTCGACGCGCACCCGGCGAGCGCCATGGCGCCCACCGCCACCGCTACGATCCATGCTCGTTTTGTTTGCATAGCTGTCTCTGTCCTTCTTCCGCCCGAAGGTCGGCTCGCCGGTCGACCACAAGGTTGGCCATGCGCACCACGAATGTGTTTGGCGTCTGCCCCGTCAGGTCACGATCGGGCGTCTTTGCAACCGAAGGTAGACTTTTTGACTCTAGACCGCGCATCAACAGGCAGACAGACCGCCTACACCCGCGACGCGTTTCGACGCGTTGCCGCGAAGTGCATCATACCTATTGCAGGTTTCACGGCACAGCTATCCGCTTATGACGGTGTTCCGGGCGAAACATGTTGCGGGTCAGCCGTTGCCATCCACGCGGCGATCATCAGCACGGCGCGCGCGACGAGATTGAAGAATAGGAGCAGTCCGATGATGGCACCAAATACCTTGCCGGATGGCGACAAGGACATTCGGGTGACCAGAAGTGCAAGTGCGGCCTTGAGGATTTCGAAGACGATGGCCATCGCTAGAGACCCGATGACAAGAGTTCGCCGGTCGGTGCGATTCTCCTTTTCCGGCAACATGATGTACAGCCAGCCGAACATGATCGCGCTTGCGGCGATCGCCAGCACGAATGGGCCGACTAGCAGTACGGGATGGACGAAGCCTTCGTCACCGATGCCAAGAAAACGGACCACCACATCCTGCGCGGCGGTGCCGAGAGCGGTCAGCGCGAACGAGACCACAAGAGCCAGCATCAATCCGCCGAGCGAGGCGAGGTCCCACATGTACTGCATCAGCACGCTTTTGAACGGTCGGGACGGCTTCTCCCATTGCGGTCGCCACTGGGCCCGGACGGCGTCGCGCACATTGCCCATCCAGCTCAGCCCCGAATACAGCGCGACTACTAGACCGATAATGCCGACCGTCAGGCTCTGCCCGATTGCCTGATCTATCAGTCCGCCGATCTGCTCAGCCAACTGTCCAGAAGGAATCAAATCGGTGATCTCCGCCTTGAGGCCGCCCAGCAACCTCGGCTGCGACGACAACACCAGCCCCGCAACGGAAAACGCCACCATTAGGATCGGAATCAGCGACAGGAACGAGAAGTAGGTGATCGCTGCGGCGAACTGGCTGGCCATCCGGTCTTCTGACCGATTCCAGGCGCGAATCAGGTGCGCTACGCCTGGTCTGGCCGAGACCCGTTGCCACACGCGTGCTCCCACGGCGAGCAGGCGCGACCAGCGACCAGCATTCGGCTGCGCGTCACCGTTTGCTGCATTGGGGGTAATCGCTGACTTCGCTGACTTCGCTGTCTTCGCCACGTTGCGCCTTACGGGGTAATTAACCTGGAGTCTGCGCGTGCGCCTTCATTCGCACTGTTATCTACGCCGTCATTTGCACTGCCATTCACGCTGGTGTCCGCATGCAGAAAGCCGATTCGGTCGTAGACTGCCCGCACCGTCTCGTTCGCGACATTCGCTGCGCGCCGCGCGCCAGCAGTAAGGATGCTGTCCAGCTCTGCGGTGTCGCCCAAATACTCCGCTACCTTGGCCTGCAGCGGCGTCACGAACTCTGCGAAGGCGTCGGCGAGGTCACCCTTCAAGTCGCCGTAACCCTTTGTCGCGTAGGCGTTCTCAATGTCCCCCACGCTCGTCTCTGTCAATACCGACAGGAGCGTCATGAGGTTCGACACGCCGGGTTTCGATTCTTGGTCGAATCGGATTTCGCGGTCGTTATCGGTGACAGCCGACTTGATCTTCTTGACCGACTGCTTCACCGGCGCCAGCAAATCCAGCGAACCACCGGGAGACGACTTGCTCATCTTCACGGTCGGCTCGGTAAGGTCGTACACCTTGGCGGCCTCCTTAACGATGTACGGCTCCGGCACCGTGAATGTGTCACCGTAGCGAGAATTGAAACGCTGTGCCAGATTCCGGGCAAGCTCCAGGTGCTGGCGTTGATCCTCACCCACCGGAACCTGGTCGGCGCGATACACCAGAATGTCCGCGGCCATCAATACCGGGTAGGTGAATAGGCCCACGCTGGCTCGATCCGCGCCGCCACGGGCGGCCTTGTCTTTGAACTGCGTCATCCGGGATGCCTCGCCGAAACCTGTCTGACACTCAAGCACCCAGCTCAGCTGTGTGTGCGCTGGCACCTGTGATTGCGCGAACAGTGCCGAACGAGCCGGGTCTACGCCGAGAGCCAAGAGCTGCGCAGCCGAGACTCGCGTCCGCTTCCGCAGCTGCGCCGGATCCTGCTCGACGGTAATCGCATGCAGATCGACGACGCAGTAAAAGGTTTCGTGCGTGTCCTGCATCGCAACCCACTGCTTGAGCGCGCCCAAATAGTTGCCGATATGGAAGGAATCTGCAGTGGGTTGGATACCGGACAGAACGCGCGGGCGCGCTCCAGCCGCGACGTTCGACCCAGTCGCATCGGGAGCGGCGGCAGTTTCAGGTATGACGATGTTCTCGGGCATGGCTCGATCTTCCCATCGACGCGAAGGCCCACACGACTCCGGGGCCGCGGCTAATTATGGAGGCGACTCATCCGAAGACTGACCGGCCCCCGGCCGCACCGCGAGTTCGATGGCAAGCCGAGACACTCGACGGCCGTCCATCGCAGCCACCACCAGTTGCACGACTCGCTCCGCGTCTAGTTGCTGTGTGCCGCTCCCGACTTCACTCGAGTCTTCCGGCTCTGGCAGTTCGTCTGCGCCGCTGCCTGTGTCTGCACCGCTGCCGGTGTGGCTGCTGCTGCGGCTGCCGCTGACAGTGCCGCTAACGCTGCCGGTGCCAGTGCCGACACGGCGGAGTTCACGGTGTGCCCGGGTCTCGACGATATCCACTCGATCGCCCTCGACCGGTACCCGGCCGAGTCTGGACATGATGAACCCAGCAGCGGTGTCGTAGGGTCCCGGGGCAAGGTGTATCCCGGTCTGTTCCGCGAAATCATCCAGGTTCAACCGACCATCTACTTCGCTGACACCGCTCGTCGGTCCGGAGCTGCCAAACGCCGGTTCGTCGTCATCGGTGTGCATTTCACCGACGATCTCCTCAATGAGGTCCTCGATCGTGACAATGCCGTCAGTGCCGCCGTACTCGTCGACGATGACTGCAAGATACTGTCCGGCGCTGCGCATCTCCTGCATAGCTCCGAGCACGTTCTTAGTGCCGGGGAGCACAGTCACCGGTCCCGCCACGTCGCCAACGGTCGCGGCGCGGCCAAGCGGATGAGTAGCCGTGAGGATGTCGGTGATGTGCACGACGCCGACCACATCATCTGCATCGCGCCCAATGACCGGAAAACGCGAGTGCGACATTCCGGCAGCCTGCTTAGCCGCCCGGGACAGCGTCATACTCGCCGACAGGAACTCCACCTCGGGACGGGGCACCATCACCTCGCGTACTAACGTGTCCTCCGCCGCGAACACGTCGGAGATCACTCGACGCTCTGCGGTGGACAGCGCCTCGTGAGCAGCGACCAGGCCGTGCAGTTCTTCCTCTGAGATCAACTCACCCTTGGCGTTCGGATCCCCACCGAGCACTCGAACCGCACCGTTCGTGCATTTGCCGAGCAGCCACACCACGGGCCGGAATGTCCTGGCCAACCACATCAATGGGCCGGCTGCCAGCAGAGCCACCGACTCGCGGCGTTGCAATCCGAGACGCTTGGGTGTCAGTTCGCCAAGCACCAGTGAAACGAACGCGAGAACGAGGGTGACGCCCACCAGCGCGAGCGGATCGGCGAGGCCTCGGGACATCCCGAGCCGAACAAATCCCGCGCTGACTCTCCCGGCGATCGTGGCCGCACCGAACGCTGACGACAGCATGGTCGCGACCGTCACACCGATCTGTACGGCGGCCAGGAATTGGTTGGGATTCGAGACCAGCTGCTCAAGCCGCCGCCCTCGCTTACCGCGCGTGGCCGCGAGATGGCGTACCTGACTTGACCGAAGCGAGATGAGGGCCACCTCGGCCGCATTGAAACTGCCAGCAATCAAGATCAACACACAGACAAGCGCGATCTCGAGGCCTAAATTGTCCACGTCACTCGCCGGCTGGAGCATCTACTGGGGCAGCGGCTGGAGCACCTGCTGGGGCAGCGCCAGCGGCAGCACCAATGTCGTAGTCGATCGTCACGGGGGCATGGTCGGAGATGCGCTCCGCGTACGACGGCGCCCGGTCCACGACGCCGGCTATTGCCCGCTGGGCGAGAGCGCGAGTGGCCCAATGGTGATCAATGCGCCAGCCTGCGTCGTTATCGAAAGCCTTGCCGCGCCACGACCACCAGGAGTAAGGCCCCGGGCCTTCCGGATTCAAGAGGCGCAGCACATCCACGAATCCGACGAAACCGCCCGCAGCTTCGGGGGTTTCGCTGCCAGAATCAGCCCCGACGGCAACCGGCGCGCCGGCACCAGCGGCGGCGACCCGCGCCCCGGCGCCGACGGCAGCGACCCGCGCCCCGGCGCCGACCGCAGCGGCAGCCGCATCTGCACGGAGCTGGGCGCCATACCAGGCACGTTCCTCCGGTAGGAATCCCTCCGACTTTCGGTTTGTCTTCCACGCCTTGATGTCTGCCTCTGTGTGCGCAATGTTGAAGTCGCCGCACACCACGAATTCGCGTCCGGCGCTTGCAGCGTCAGCGGCGGCCGCGCGGATATGCTCCGCGAACAGCGTCATAAACCGCATTTTTGCCTCGAACTTCTCGCCGTACACGTCGCCCTTCGGCAGATACAGCGACGCGACGGTGACCTGCGGCAGATCCACCTCGATATAGCGGCCCTGCGCGTCGAATTCGTCGGAGCCGAACCCGATCCGCACAGCGGTGGGCTCTTCACGCGTCAGTACCGCGACGCCGTTTCGGCCGGCGCGGTCGCCTTCGTGATAGGCAAAGTGGTATCCATCCGTCGCCTCCGCCGGGACCTGGTCCGCGGGCGCCCGTACTTCCTGCAGGCAGATTACGTCCGGCTCGCGCGCATCGACCCAGGAACGGTAGCCGCGGCGCACCGCGGCCCTAATTCCGTTGACGTTGTGACTGGTAATCCGCAGCACGGCGTGTCCCCTGTTCATATTTCGGCGTCGCGATGGATGCGACCAAGCCTATTCGCTCTGTGCCTTAACCCCGACAATTTCACCGCCACGCCCGCTGCCACGCCCGCTGTCACGCACTTTGCCAGCTCCACCGCTGCTTCACGGCTGCTTCACGGCTGCTTCACAGCTGCTCCTTCGACAATTCCGCTGGCAGCTCTCCCCGCGTCGCCCAGGCACGTCACCCCGGCGCGTCACCCGGCCGATCGAGCGGCGAGCCAATCGATCACCCCCTGGCAGTCCCAACTGGACGCGGATCGTGTGACAGGCTCAGTACGTGCAGGCTGCCTCGTATTCGGCTGTTTCTGGGCCGATCACCATCGTCGACATTCCCGACCCTGTTTGTCCGCCTGGAGGCGTGGTACTCAACGTGCGCGCAACCGGAATCTGTCGGTCAGACTGGCATGCGTGGCAGGGGCACGAGGAGGTCGCGCTGCCGCATATTGGCGGACACGAGTACGCCGGCGAAATCGCCGAAGTCTCCCCAGGTATGACGATCTTCGCAGTCGGTGACCGAGTAACCGTTCCGTTCGTCTGCGGCTGCGGGGCCTGCGACTTTTGCGCAGCCGGTGACGCGCAGGTATGCCCGAACCAGCATCAGCCCGGCTTCGATTTACCCGGCTCATTCGCGGAGAAAGTCGCGGTGCCGTCAGCCGAGGTCAACCTAGTGCGGCTGCCAGACTCGGTCGGCTTCGCCGAAGCCGCAGCGCTGGGATGCAGGTTCGCGACCGCATTTAGGGCGGTCGTCGCACACGGCGGCCTCAACCCCGGCGATGCTGCGTCCCGCGTTGGTACGCCCGGCGGCGGCACATTCGGTCCCACGCCCGCTGGCTCGCCCGTTTGCACGCCCGTTTGCACGCCCGGCGGCACAACCGGCGGCGGCACAACCGGCGGCGGCGCAACCGGCGGCGGCGCAACCGGCGGCACAGAGACGTGGGTGGCAGTGCACGGCTGCGGCGGGGTGGGTCTATCCGCAATCATGATCGCAGTCGCTCTAGGCGCCCGCGTCGTGGCGATCGACGTGTCGGATACGGCGCTGGCCCGCGCTGCGGCGCTCGGCGCCGAGTACACACTCAATACAGCCGTTCATAAGGCCCGTGGGAAATCAGCGCCGGGAATTACAGGCTCTGGGAAACTTGCCCTCGTTCGGGAAATGTCGACGCCGCAGGGCATCGGCGACGCAGTGAGGGAGCTCACCGGTGGCGGTTGCCACCTCTCAATCGATGCGCTCGGATCTGCCGCTACCGCCACTGCGTCGGTGTACTGCCTGCGTCGCCGAGGCAGACACATCCAGGTGGGATTGCTGCATGGTGCTGCGGTTCACCCACCGCTGCCGATGGACCGGGTCATCGGGTGGGAGCTGGAAATTCTCGGCTCGCACGGTATGTCAGCTCGGGACTACCCGGCCATGTTGGACATGGTGGTATCCGGCCAGTTGCGGCCGGCAGACTTGGTGACTCGGACGATTGGACTCGGCGGGATCGGCGCCGCGCTTACCGCCATGAGTTCCCCCGGCTCGGACGGCATGACCATCGCCATTCCGTAGCGGACACCGCCGTAACAGGCACCGTCGTAGCAGGCATCCGGTAGGCCGACACCGTCGTATCAGTCACCGCCGTAGCCGGCACCGCCGATCACCCTAATGCGCACATCGCAGTCGCGCGACCGCCCATTGCCCAAAGGTGCGGACCGATTGTGCCGGTGCGGGTTCAATAGCGTCCGCACCTGCTCAATTGGTCCGCACCTTTGCGGGGAAGCGTCCGTCAGGCGAGCTTGGCCTGCAGATTCTCGTCCAGGGCCGCCAGGAATTCTTCCGTGGTGAGCCAGGCTTGCTCAGGGCCGACCAGCAGCGCGAGGTCCTTCGTCATCTTGCCGGACTCGACGGTCTCAATGATGACCTTCTCCAGTGCCTGCGCGAAAGCCGTGACCTCGGGCGTGCCATCCAGTTTGCCGCGGTGCTTAATTCCCCCGGTCCACGCGTAGATCGACGCGATGGGGTTGGTGGACGTCGGCTTACCGGCCTGGTGCTGACGGTAGTGCCGAGTGACGGTGCCATGCGCGGCCTCCGCCTCGACAGTCTGGCCGTCCGGCGTCATCAGCACGGACGTCATGAGGCCCAGCGAGCCGAAGCCCTGCGCGACAGTATCGGACTGGACGTCGCCGTCGTAGTTCTTGCACGCCCAGACGTAGCCGCCTTCCCACTTCATCGCGGAGGCCACCATGTCGTCGATCAGCCGGTGCTCGTAGGTGATGCCAGCGGCCTCAAACCGTCCGGCGTACTCGTTCTCGAATACCTCAGCGAAGATGTCCTTGAATGCGCCGTCGTAGGCCTTGAGAATCGTGTTCTTCGTCGACAAGTACACCGGGTAATTGCGCTGCAGGCCGTACTCGAAGGATGCGCGCGCGAAGTCTGCGATCGACTTGTTGAAGTTGTACATGCCCATAACGACGCCGCCGTCGGCGGGCATCTTGACGACCTCAAGCTCCATCGGCTTCGATCCGTCGTCCGGGGTCCACGTGAGGGTGACAGTGCCGCCGGACGGGATCTTCGCATCCGTCGCCTTGTACTGGTCGCCGAATGCGTGCCTGCCGATGATGATCGGCTTAGTCCAACCTGGCACCAGTCGCGGAACGTTCGAGATGACGATGGGCTCGCGGAAGATGACGCCACCCAGGATGTTGCGGATAGTGCCGTTGGGCGACCGCCACATCTTCTTGAGGCCGAACTCCTCGACCCGCGCCTCGTCCGGCGTGATCGTTGCGCACTTCACGCCGACGCCATGCTTTTGGATGGCGTGCGCAGCGTCGATCGTCACCTGATCGTCCGTCGCGTCGCGGTGCTCGATACCCAGGTCGTAGTAGTCCAGGTTGAGGTCCAGGTACGGCAGGATCAGCCGATCCTTGATAAACCGCCAAATAATCCTGGTCATCTCGTCGCCATCAAGCTCAGCGATCGTACCGGTCACCTTGATCTTTGCCATCGCGCCGCGGTTCCTTCCGTACGTACCTATTACTGACGTAACCGTTGATTACGTCTCTCTTATTGACGTGTCACTTGCTGATGTAATTACTACTTACGCACCCCTGTGGGAGCCTACTTGCCGGATATGACGTATCCCTATGCATGGGGTGTCACGGTGACCAGCGCCATACCAGCGAGCAACCCAGCGATAGCCACGAACATCGCGACGTCGAACACTCGCGAGCGGACCGCCAGCACGCCAGCTGCTGACGTGGGCAGCACCAGCCGCAGCACTGCTCCGAGCCCCGCTGCACCGGCCAAAACGACGCTTCCCACCTGCCACCGATCGGCGGCGACGATAACTAGGCCGACGAGAATGACGATCAGCACCGCTGTCACCGGAATAGCATGGAGCACAAGGGCTTTCACGGCACCTGATGTCGCGGCGCTTGATTTAACAACGCCTGGTCCCACTGAATCCGACTTCACTGAATCTGATTTCGCCGAATCTGAGTCCGTCGAATTCGGTTCCGCCATATTCGGTTCCGCTGAATCTGATTCCGCAACATTTGGCGTCAACGCATCCGGTCCTGCGGGTTTCGATTCAGCCGCATCCGGGTTCACCTCGCACCCCAAAATGAGGTAAATCCGTCGGTACAGCGCACAGCCGCGAACAGCGTCATACCCGGCAGCCTACGGCGCACTCACGCACGCAACTCGGCCGCTCGCTCCGCGGCGGCGACGACGTTCGTCAGCAACATGGCGCGAGTCATCGGGCCGACTCCCCCCGGGTTCGGGGCGATGTAACCGGCTACCTCGGCGACGGCCGAGTCGACATCGCCAGCAATCTTGCCGTCGACGCGGGAAACACCGACATCGAGCACGGCCGCGCCCGGTTTGATCATGTCGCGTGTGACGAGGTTCGGCCGTCCCGCGGCGACGACGACGATATCCGCCCGCCTGACCTCGGCGGCGAGATCCCGGGTGCCGGTGTGGCACAGCGTGACGGTGGCATTTTCACTGCGCCGGGTCAGCATAAGGCCGAGCGGCCGCCCAACGGTGAGCCCGCGTCCGATGATGACGGCGTGCGCACCCTTGATGGGGACGTCGTACCGGCGTAACAGCTCAATGATTCCAGCAGGCGTACACGGCTCCGGAGCGGGGTGCCCGAGCACCAAGCAGCCTAGGTTGAACGGATGTAAGCCATCGACATCCTTTGCCGGGTCAATCTTTTCGAGAATCGAGAACTCATCCAGGCCGGTCGGCTGCTGCACCAGGTAACCGGTGCACGCTGGGTCGTGGTTCAGCTGATCCACCACCGCTTCCGCCTGCGACTGAGACGTCGACGCAGGCAAATCGACGCGGATCGAGGCAATACCGATCTCGGCGCAGTCACGGTGCTTGAACTTGACGTAGGTGTGGCTGCCCGGATCGTCGCCAATCAGAACCGTTCCGAGCCCCGGGATGATGCCGCGCTCGGCGAGAGCCGCAACCCGCGCGATGAGTTCTTCCTTGACCTTTTGAAGGGTCGCATTTCCGTCTAATTTGATCGCCGTCACGCCGCTCATCTTCCCATGCCGTAGCCAGGCTCCCCTTCCCCCGGGGGTCGTGAGTCCGGCGCAACGCTATGGAGTTGCGCCAGACCACGACCCGGGAGGCACGACGGCTGCTTTAGACTCAAAGCCATTATGAGCACCTCGTCGTCTGCGCCCACTGGATCCTCACTCCCCGCAAAAATTGGTCCGGTACGGCTGCGCGTCGCGCCGTCCCCCACTGGCGACCCACACGTCGGCACCGCGTACGTCTCGTTATTCGACCTTGCGTTCGCGCGCCAGCAGGGCGGCCAGTTCATCCTGCGCATCGAAGATACCGACCGCGCTCGCTACGTCGAGGACTCCGAACAGCAGATTTACGACACGCTGCGATGGTTAGGGCTTGAGTGGGACGAGGGCCCAGACAAGGGCGGCCCCTTCGCGCCGTACCGGCAGTCCGAGCGACTCGATACGTACAAGCCGTACGTACAGAAATTGATCGATGACGGCCATGCGTACTACTGCTGGTGCTCCACGGAGCGGCTGAAGTTGATGCGCGAAAAGCAGCAGAAGCTTCGCCTGCCCACCGGCTACGACCGATTCTGCTTGGGCAAGACCCGCGAGGAACGCGCCGCGCTAGCCGGGTTCTCGGAAACACCGGTCGTACGCATGCTCATTCCCGACAACGATGACGACGTTCCCACCACGTTCGTCGACCTAGTGCGCGGTGAGATCTCCGCACCGAGGCCGGACGATCAGGTGATCTTGAAGGCGGACGGCTTCCCCACGTATCACTTGGCCGTGGTTGTGGACGATCACGAGATGGGCATCACCCACGTGGTGCGCGGCGAAGAGTGGATCTCGTCCACGCCGAAGCACATTCTGCTCTACCGCTGGCTGGGGCTGACACCACCAGCGTTTGCGCACATGCCACTTCTGCGCAACGACAACAAGTCGAAGATCTCCAAGCGGAAAAACCCGGCCGCACGGTTGACCTGGTTCCGGGAACAGGGCTACTTGCCGGAAGCGCTCATCAACTTCCTCGCGCTGCTCGGCTACCCGCCGATTGTCGACGCCGACGGAACCGAGCGAGAGATCACCGACTTCGCCGAGTTCTCCGCGAACTTCTCGTGGGACAAGGTCTCGCCGGTCGGCCCGATCTTCGACCTCAAAAAGCTGGGCTGGCTCAACGGCCATTACATCCGTTCGCTGCCTCTTGACGAACTAGCCGAACGGATTATCACCTTCCAAATCGAGGCCGGGGCGCTCCGCTCGCAGCCTTCCGAAGAACAACTCCGGTTGGTGCGCGCGGCGACTCCGCTGGTGGCAGAACGGATCTCACTATTGTCCGAGACGGTCGACATGATGGCGTTTTTGTTCACCGCCGACGCCGATCTGACTTTCGATGACGATGCGACGGCCAAGCTCTCCGAGCAGACGCCTGAAATCCTGGACGCCGCTGCCGCTACGTTGCGAGCATTGGACAACTGGGAGCATGACGTCATTCACGAGGTACTCAACGCCGCGTTGGTGGACGGCCTCGAACTCAAGCCGAAGGTGGCTTTTGGTCCGATCCGCACGGCCATCTCTGGCAAGCGCATCTCGCCGCCGCTGTTCGAGTCGATGGAGCTGCTCGGCAAGGATTCTTGCCTGGCGCGGATCAAGAAGTTCCGCGCAACCCGATAAGGCCGATGCTCGGGCAGACCTGCTGCTCGGTCGCTAGGGCCTACTACGCAGCAGAGAGGTACCCCACGCGGCAGGTCGTGCGGCAACGGCAGGTCGTGCGGCAACGGCAGCTCGTGCACGCTTCGGCGCTGCTGGTTCCGACGGCGCTGCGCTCATGCATCACGAATGCGAAACTCCACCAACCGCGGGCCCCGAATCCGAAACGACTACTTGTCGAGGTTGCAGTTCACCTCCGACTGACGATGGTTAACATTTCGGGTAGGTGGAAGTGGTTGTTGCGCCTGGGTTGTCGTTGCGGATCGATGTGGCGCGGAGGGATGAACCAGGGTCGGCTTCGCGAGTTACTGTGGTTCGTCTCAGAGTCGCGCTCCGCATGGCGACGACCCTGGTTGGTCTCGACGCCGTGTTCCCCATAGGGACGACCCTGATTGGTCTCGACGCCGCGTCCGGGATGTTGATCGCCTGAGTCGATTTGCCACTGTTCTTGATGGATGACCGTGTGATGGCGTCGGCACAGCAGCACGCCGTTGGCCAGGTTCGATTCCCCCCCGGCGGACCAGTAGGTCATGTGGTGCGCCTCACACCACGCGGCCGGTGCGTCACAGCTGGGGAATGCGCATCCCTTGTCGCGAGCTATCAGGGCACGACGCTGTGCCCGGGTGAAAAGGCGTACGGCGCGGCCTTCGTCCAGGATTGCGCTGTCGGCACCGACAAGCAGCCGGATCAGATCCCCCTCGCAGGCGAGCATCTGAGCGACCGCGAGACTGACCGGACCGCCCGAGTCGAATTGACCGACAGACGTACGGATACCCCGGGCGCCGTGGGAAGCTACGCGCTCGACTTGCGAAATCCCGGTGCCACGCCTACTAGTGGGACGCGCGGGATCCCCTTCGGGTATAACTGCGCCACCTTGCCGGCCGTCACATGGAGCCTGATCTGTGCCACTATTCCGCACGCCACCCGCTGCACGATCCGTCCTGCTGGCCAAATCCGCGGCGCGGATCGTGACTCCGATCTGCGGCCGCATTCCGCCGTCGCGAGGCGTCGCAGTGCCCACTGAGAGGTACCGACGCAGCACCTCGTTCAGTGCCTGGGCACGGCGCATCGCGGCGGGACGCAGGTCAGGGGTGCCGTCGTCCAGCGGCTGCGGCCTAGAGAGATCGTCGATAGCGACACGAAACTGTTCCATCATCAAAGGGTCGGCAATCCCGCGAAACGGCGTAAGCCCATCACTACGAAGTGCGCCGAAGTGAAGCTCTGCCCGATCCGCCGGATCCTTACCGGACAGTTTCCCGTCCGGGTCGCAAATTAGTCGGAGCTGTTCCGCGACCTTCCGCAAACCGTTCGGGTCGCGCATAGCTGCCTCGTGAAGCAACAATTCGCCGCACATGGCGCGGATATCCGAATCCAAGGCAATCGGCAGCTGATCCATGAAGGAGACGATTACCTTGACATGCTGATTGCAGATAGTGCCGTCGTCGACCGCTGCGACCAGAGTCAGCATCGCCGGTTGCAGCGGCTGGCCGGTAATGGTTTCGCCGGGTAGCCCCGCCGTCGCCGCCGCGATGCGGGACTTCGCATCCCCCACCGTGATCCGCAACGTTTGCGCCAAAAGGTGCGCCGCCGATCGCGCACCGAGAAAGCCCTGACTGCCTCGCTCCGCCAACTCCCCTGCGATACGTACTTGGACTCCGAACATCGACCGTACCGTCGCCTCAACTCGAGCGGCAGTATCGAGCAGATCCCGCTCACCGACCTGGCACCAGGGCGCCCCGCGAAGCCGCCGCACGCACCCGGCGATCGTCGCCAGCTCCGCATCGACAGCGGCCAACACGCCCGCCCCAACCGCGACTGGCGCAGACTCGAACTCAGCATCAGAGTCAGCCGAAACCTCGGCTCCAGATCTAAGCTCGGCCCCAGCCGCAGACCCAAACACGGCACGAATCCCAGCCAGTGTCTCTGTCTCTGCCTCTGCCTCTGCCTCTGCCTCTGCCTCTGCCTCTGCCTCTGTCCCTGTCCCTGTCCCTGTCTCTGTCCCAGCACCAGTCTCAGCACCAGCACCAGCACCAGCACCAGCACCAGTCTCAGCACCAGTCTCAGCACCAGTCTCCGCATCAGTCTCAGCGGCAGGCGCAGTGAATCCCGCGTCGCCAAGCGACCTCTCCAAGTTGACCAGCTGCATAGGACTACTGTACGAATATGGTCCGACAGAGTTAGTCCAAATCCAGGTCAGAACGGGCCCGCAGCATCACAGGTTCATTACGTTTTGCAAAGTCGGATCCGAAGTCAGGTCCGAAGTCAGGTCCGAAGTCAGGTCCGAAGAAACGGCCAATAACGGGGTCGAAGCCAGGTGCGCAGTCAAGGTTGAAGTCACGTCCGAAGATTGGGTCGAAATCACGGCCTAAGTCGAAGCCGACGGCGAAGCCAGGGTCGTTGAGCGGCGCCACGCGCCCAGGGCAGCGTCATACGTAGTAGTGGCTGCGGCCCAAAACCACATGGCAACACGGCGCCAGTACAGCGCGGGCACCGAGCAACCGCTCAGTCGTCGACGCCGCTGTGATCGAGTAACAAGCCATGCGCGGCGGCAAAGATGACGGCTTGGGCCACGTCGACCCGCGCACCCGCAACCTTCGCGCTCACCCAGGTCGCGGCATCGATCTGAGCCCCGCGTAGGTCCGCACCTTCGAGTCGCAGCCCAATCGTGCGCGCTCCGCTGAGGTCGCTGCCGCGCAGGTCGCATCCGGTGAAGTTCGCGTCGGTCAAATTCGTCTCGCGCAGCCGCAATCCCGATAGATCGGCCCCGGCTAGCTTCTCCCCGGCCAGTGACACCAACGTCAGATCGCAGTCAATCCAGGTAAGTGGCAGGAGTCGACAGTCGGTGAAGGTCGACCCGGTCAGCCGACATCCCCCGAGCTTCGACGAATGGAACCGGGTCCGCTCGAAAGTGCACGTCACGAAGGAACTGGCGACGTGGGTCGACGAATAGAGCTCCGTGTCGTAGAAGCGGCACCCAGAAAACGAGGCATGAGACGTCTGACAGCGGGCCAGCGTTGCACCCGAAAAGTCGCAGTCGACGAACGTGGTTCCTTCGATGACGACATCCTGCAGATCGACTTCAGTGAAGTCTTCGCCCTTGTACCGCTGCTCGGACAATTCCATACGATCGAAATTCCTCGCAGTCAGTTCGGTACAGTAAGCCCAGCGCAGCGAGGCCAGGAGCCCGGCGGCACAGGCGAGTGCAGGCAGCGCAGGCTAGTGCAGGAAATGCCGGCTAGTGCAGGCAGCGCAGGCTAGTGCAGGAAGTGCCTGGTTCCCGTCAGATACATTGTGATACCAGCCTTCTCGGCAGCCTCAATTGTTTCCCCGTCGCGCACCGAACCGCCCGGTTGCACGATGGCCCGTACACCAGCGTCGATCAGGACCTGCGGCCCGTCAGCGAACGGGAAGAATGCGTCCGACGCAGCGACGGAGCCGGCCGCTCGATCCCCAGCGCGCTGGACCGCGAGCTTGCACGAGTCGACCCGGTTGACCTGGCCCATGCCGATACCGACGCTGGCAGCGCCGTTCGCCAGCAGGATTGCGTTCGACTTCACCGACCGGCAGGCGCGCCATGCGAACGACAGGTCCGCCAGGGTCGCGGCATCTGCCGCTGGCCCGGAAGCGAGTGTCCACGTCGCAGGATCGTCGCCCGGCGCATCCAGCCGGTCGACGGTTTGCGTCAGTACGCCGCCGGAAATGTGCCGCCAGCCCCACTTCTCCACCGGAACATCGGCCGGCATGCGCAGAATCCGGATGTTCTTCTTGCGGGTCAGCACGGCCAGCGCATCGTCGTCAAACGCGGGAGCCAACACTACTTCGGTGAACACGTCCGCAATCTGCTCGGCGAGCGCCAACGTCACCGGACGGTTCACCGCGATCACGCCGCCGAAAGCGGAGACGGGATCGCAGGCCAAGGCGCGTCGATGCGCGTCGGCTACGGCGTCGTCCAGTCCGCCGAGAGCGACCGCAATCCCGCAGGGGTTCGCATGCTTCATGATCGCGACGGCTGGGTCGGTAAACGCCGTCGCGGTCTGCCATGCGGCGTCCGTATCGACGTAATTGTTGTAGCTCATTTCCTTACCGTGCAGCTGCTCGGCGGTGGCCAGCCCGCCATGCCCGTGCCGGTACAGCGCCGCCTGTTGGTGCGGATTCTCGCCGTAGCGCAGTACCGACACTCGCTCCCACGTATCGCCCGTCCACTCCGGGAAACCGTTGTCGGACGGCACAAGCGCCTTATTCATCCAGCCCGCCACCGCAACATCGTACGTCGCGGTGTGTTCAAAGGCCTTGGCCGCCAACGCTTGTCGTTCGTCGAGAGTGAAGCCTCCCGCGGCTATTGCCGCGCGAACAGCGTCATACCCGGAGGCAGCTGTAACCACCGCGACCGAGGCGTAGTTCTTCGCTGCGGCGCGGATCATGGACGGGCCGCCGATGTCGATTTGCTCGACGCACTCGTCGACGGATGCACCGGAGGCAACGGTCGACGTGAACGGGTACAGGTTTGAGATGACCAGGTCGATCGGATCGATGCCGTGCTCCGCGATCTCGGCCAGATGCGCCGGGTTGCGAGTATCTGCCAACAGGCCGCCGTGGATTCGCGGGTGCAGCGTCTTCACGCGGCCATCCAAAATCTCCGGGAATCCAGTCACGTCGGCGGCGGGAGTCACCGCGGCGCCAGCCTCGGCAATCATCGCGGCGGTGCGCCCGGTGGACACGATCGCGACGCCAGCTCGGGCCAGTTCGACGGCTAGCTCTACCACCCCGGTCTTGTCGTAAACCGAGATCAGCGCCCGGCGAATCGGCCGTCGACCCGCGCCGTCACCCCCGCCCCGACCAGCGCCCTGACCAGCGCCTGAGCCGCTGCCTGTCGCGCCATCGTCTGGAACGGAACCAACCGAACCAACCGAACCAACCGAACCAACCGAACCAACCGTCATGGAATTGAAACCGTCCTTTTGGAAATCGTCCAACCTAGCCTGGCCATCGCACCAATCACATCAACCAACTGTGCCCGTTCCGCGACCTTGATCCGTTCAGTGAGCGTCTCCACGGTGTCGTTCGGCTCCACCGGCACGGCCACCTGCGCGACGATCGGCCCGGTATCGACGCCGTCATCGACCACAAACAGCGTGGCACCGGCAACTTTCACGCCATACGCCAGGGCGTCAGCCGGGCCGTGAATGCCCGCGAACGATGGCAGCAGCGAGTTATGCGTGTTGACATACCGCCCGGGGAAACGAGCGAGGAATATCGGCCCAGCGAGCTTCAAGAACCCGGCTGACACCACCAACTCCGGCTCGAATGCGGCGCATTGGTCGGTGAGTGCCTGGTCCCACTGCGCACGGTCAGGGTAATCGCCCACGCGCTCCACAAATGTCGGAATGCCATGCGCCGCAGCAAGTTCCAAACCACCGGCGCCGGGCCGATCTGCCCCGACGGCGACAATCTGCACCGGGTACGCGGCACGACTGCGACCATCGGCACCGCTGCACGCTTCCATGAGGGCAGCGAGATTAGATCCGCCACCCGAGATCAACACGACAATGCGCAGCGGCCGCGCGCCCACTTCGCGAAGATAGCGGGCAATTGTCACGTGATCCCGCCCCCATTCAGCGCCCCAACGACCAGCCACAGTGATCGGCCGCACTCGACCCGCCCATCGCGCGCGGTTGCAGGTTCAAGCGTAGAGGGGCGCCGCTCAGCGGCTGCAGGGAGGTGGGCTATCCCGTCTGGGCGAGCCCATCTTCGGTGTCACTTCCGCTGGAGCCCTCGATGGCTGCGTCCGTAGCCGAAGCTGAGTCAGCGGTCACGTCGGCGTCGCTGGTGAGCGGATCGTCGGGCTGCGTTTCGGATCCGGTATTCGCTACAGGTATGACGTCGTTCCCGCCTTCGGCGCTGGCCGCATCAGGTATGACGACATCCTCGCCTTCGGCGCTGGCCGCTACCGGCAAACCATCGTCCCCGCCTTCAGCACCGCCAATGACAGGGGCCTCCTCCGGTTCCGCCTCTAATACATCGTCGACCGGTACATCGTCGACCGGTACATCGTCGACCGGCTTAGGCAAAGCGCTGTCGGCCGACTCGAGCCCATCGGCACTGGCGCCGCGGAAAGCGTCATACGCGGTACTTGAAGCGGTGGAACGCCAGGGCAGGGATCGCCACCCCGCTGGGACCGTTGTCGCCGCAGTCATCAGCAGCACCACGCCAGCAACAAGCGGCCCCACGAGGAGCGGAGCAGCGCCCATGACAGCCCACGGGCCACCCGCGACTCCGCCACTACCGGCGGCGACCAGCGCGGCCACGACAGTGCCCACCAGGAGCGCAGTCAAGCCGCATGCAGCCAGCCGCTGCCACCGATTCTCCCCTACCCGGCGCAACACCCACGCGCCCACCAGAGCCGCGACCACCGGCGCCAACAGGGTCGACCACGCCGCTATTCCTGGAGCACCGTCCGGCGGAACAGCGGACAGAAGGGGAAGTGCTGGAAGGTCCGCTGCATGCACGGCAAGCGGCGAATACGTGGCAGTACCCACGGAAAATCCGGCGCCGCTGACATACCCGAGTGCCGCGATCACCGCATTGGGCACGAATGCGAGGCTCACCATCGTCATACCGAAGGCGTCCCCGATCGAATGGACCGTCAGTTGCGTAATACGTAACGCGTTGGGAATCGACGCGGCCAGCGCAATGGACAGCACGATGGCTGCCGTCGATACCAACGCCAGCACGGTAGCCACGGCCGCATGCGTCGCCTGCCGAAACCACGTCGGGCTCGTCGCTTCCCACCAGGCACGCCATGCCGTCGCCTTGTTACCCAGCGACAATCCCGCGCCCAGCGCCGCAACTGCGAGCGGCGCGCCGAGCCCTGCGTGCGCGGCGCCCATCGGGGCAGCGAGCGCGACCATCGCATCCACGCCTAGCCCGTATGCGACGACGAAAACGCTGGCGTGCAACGCCTCGAGCAGGCGGCCATGCACCGGCCGCGCTCGGCCCACTGCCGTCATGATGACGGCGATCATCACGGCGGTAAGCAGTAGCGGTGTGAGGGTCAGGGCAGTACCGGAGATCGACACAGGGAGGAAGTGCGCAGCGGCGAACGCAACCGCACCAGCCGCGATGGCAGAGTTGGCTTCGGTACCCGCGCCGGGCGTCACTGCCCACAGCACCAACGAAAGACCAGTTGTTAATGCGGCTCCGGCAAGAACTGCGGCCGCCGCTCGCAGTAGGGCCGACGCGGCGGTCGCCGCCGCACCACCCGGCTGCATTGAAAGACGCGTCACACGGTCCACTGTCACACGGTCAATCACACAGTCGGGGCAGGCACGCCGAGCCCGCAGCAATTCACAGCCCTCGCACACAGCCGCACGGCCGGCGCAACGCCGTTACGCAAAGGTGCGGACCAGTTGCGACGGTGCGGACGCAATCGCGCACGCACCTTCACAACTGGTCCGCA
>JBDTAR010000038.1:0-24817 GCA_039924545.1 Nakamurella sp.
TTCTCACCGCCATGAGTGGATTGCCGGTGACGATCCGACTACTCGACCCGCCGCTGCACGAATTCCTGCCTTCCCTCACCGATCAGGCGTTGGAATTGCAACGACTGGAGCTCACCGGCGGCGATGCTGGCGAAATCCGCGCCGCAGCTGCGCTCCTCGCCCGAATTCGCTCGCTCTCCGAGCAGAATCCGATGCTGGGGCTGCGCGGTGTGCGCTTAGCGCTGATCTATCCGCAGATCCCCGAGATGCAGGCGCGAGCGATCGCTCGAGCTGCCGTCGCGGTGGCGGCCGCAGGCTTCGACCCGCGGCCGGAGATCATGATTCCACTGGTGGCCTTCGATACCGAACTCGCGCGCATGCGAGAGCTGGTGGTCGGTGTGATGGAAGCGGAGTTCACTGCCGCCGATCAGCGCGTCGACTACCTGGTGGGCACCATGATCGAGCTGCCGCGCGCGGCACTGACCGCCGAGAAGATCGCCGAGCACGCCGACTTCTTCTCGTTCGGCACCAACGACCTCACCCAGACCACGCTCGGTATTTCTCGCGACGACGCCGAGGGCGCGTTTTTGGCGCGCTACCGCGCGGACGGCGTGATCACGGCGAATCCGTTCGCAAGTGTTGACGCCGAAGGCGTGGGGCAACTCGTTGCGATGGGCTTTAATAAGGGCCGCTCGGTGAAACCCGATCTGCATGTGGGCGTGTGCGGCGAGCATGGCGGCGACCCGGCGTCGATTGCCATATTCGAGAAGATCGGGCTCGACTACGTCTCCTGCTCCCCGTATCGGGTGCCGATCGCCCGGTTCGCCGCGGCCCGTGCCGTGCTCGAAAAGTAGCCGCCTTTTTTGCCGTCGAGTGGAGGTCTAGCAAGGAATTCCCTGCTGGAATCACTGCTGAACCTCCACTCGGCGGGAGTGCCAGGGTGAGCTAGGCGTCGAAGGCGGCGAGGATCTCGTCGGCGGCGGCCACGGCGCTGACAGAGCCAGCGAGTACCTGCGGCTGCAGCCGCGACCTGGCGCCGCGCGCCGATTCGGAATTAGTCAGCCTGGACAGTAGCGCGTCGGCCACCAAATGCTGCGTGAGCGCCCACTGTTGAGTGCTTCTTTTTGCGGAAATCCCTTTGATACCCAACGATTCTCGGTGCTTTCCGACCAGTGTCCACACCTCATCGACGCCATCGCCGGTCAGCCCGGAGCACGTCACTACCGGCACGGCCCAGTCATCGGAGGCGCCCCGCATCAGCCGCAGCGCGCCCGCGAGTTCGCTCGCGGCGGAGCGGGAGCTGGCGGTGGCGTCCCCGTCGGCCTTGTTAATCGCGACCACGTCGGCAATTTCCAGCACGCCCCGCTTGATGCCTTGAAGCTGGTCTCCTGAGCGGGCCAGGCCCAGCAGCAGGAACGTGTCGACCATCGATGAGGCTGCGGTCTCTGACTGTCCGACGCCGACCGTTTCCACGAGGATGACGTCATACCCGGCGGCTTCGAGAAGCGGGACGGTTTGAGCGGTGGCGCGGGCGACGCCGCCGAGCGTCCCGGCGGTGGGTGACGGCCTAATAAACGCGGCAACGTCAGCGGCCAGGCGCGGCATCCGGGTCTTGTCGCCGAGCACGGACCCGCCGGTGCGCACCGACGACGGATCGATCGCGAGCACTCCGACCCTGTGCCCGCGCGAGGTGAGCAAGGATCCGAGCGTTTCGATCAGCGTGGACTTCCCGGAGCCAGGCACCCCGGAAATGCCGACGCGCCAACAGATTTCGCGAGGCGGTTTCAGCCGGTGTGATAGCTCGCGGGCGGCCGCGCGATGGTCGGCGCGGGTGGACTCCACCAGCGTGATTGCGCGGGCCAGCGCGGTGCGGTCTCCGGAGCCGATCGCGGCGGCGAGCGCGCCAGTATCGATAGGCACGGTGCGGGGCTCGCGGCCGCTGTCGCCCGCCACGCTAGGCGCCCGACAGCTGGTGCGGCTGCTGGTGTGACTGCTCGCCCGGATCCCGGTTCGACCGTGGCGGCGCGTGGCGATGCGCCTGGTCCTGCGCGCTCAGCCGCTCGTCCAACGCAGCCAGGAGATCCAGGGCCGCGTCGGCGATGACGGTGCCGGGTCCGAAGACCGCAGATGCTCCGGCGGCCTTCACGGCGTCGACGTCGCCGGGCGGGATTACGCCCCCGGCGATGATCATGATGTCGGCGCGGCCCTCGGCGGCAAGCGCATCCCGCAACGCAGGCACCAGGGTGAGATGTCCCGCAGCGAGCGTGGAGACTCCGACGATATGCACGTCGGCGTCGGCTGCCTGCCGCGCTACCTCTCCCGGCGTCGCGAACAGCGGCCCGACGTCGACGTCGAAGCCCAGGTCTGCGAACGCGGTGACGATCACCTTCTGACCGCGGTCGTGACCGTCCTGACCAACCTTGGCGACCAACATGCGGGGGCGACGGCCATGGTCTCGCTCGAATTTCTCGGTGGCGGCAAGGACCTTCTCGACAGCGCCCACGCCCTGGGATTCGGATCGATACACGCCCGAAATGGTACGGATCACCGCCGTGTGCCGCCCAAAGACCTTCTCCAGCGCGTCAGAGATCTCACCGACCGTCGCCTTGGCGCGTGCCGCATCCACCGCCAGAGCTAGCAGGTTGCCGGTGAGGTCGCGGTCCGTCGCGCTAGCCGATCCCGCTGAGGCTGCGTGGGTCAAAGCGTCCAAAGCGCTTGCTACGGCGGCTGAATCACGTTCGGCGCGCAGTTTCTCGAGCTTTGCAATCTGCGACGCACGCACGGCCTTGTTGTCGACGGAGAGCACCTCGAAGGGCTCTTCATGGTCCGCGCGGTACTTGTTGATGCCGACCACGATCTGCGAGCCGGAATCGATCCGGGCCTGGGTGCGGGCCGCAGCCTCCTCGATGCGGAGCTTTGGTATGCCTGCGTCGATCGCCTTGGTCATGCCGCCTGCCGCGTTGATTTCCGCAATATGCTGCCGCGCCTGCGCGGCCAGTTGTGCCGTCAGCGCCTCGATGTAATACGAGCCGCCCCACGGGTCGATGATGTCGGTCGTCCCGGACTCCTGTTGCAACAAAAGCTGCGTATTGCGAGCGATGCGCGCCGAGAAGTCGGTGGGCAGCGCGATTGCCTCATCCAGTGCATTAGTGTGCAGCGACTGAGTGTGACCCTGCGTGGCGGCCATCGCCTCGATGCAGGTGCGGGCCACATTGTTGAATGCGTCTTGCGCCGTGAGCGACCAGCCCGACGTTTGGCAGTGGGTGCGCAGCATCAGCGATTTCGCGTTGCGGGGTGCGAACGGCGTCATGAGATCGTGCCACAGGAGGCGCGCCGCGCGAAGCTTCGCCACCTCCGTGAAGAAGTGCATCCCGATGCCGAAGAAAAACGACAACCGAGGGGCGAATGCGTCCACGTCGAGCCCGGCGGCGACTCCCGCGCGCACGTACTCAATGCCGTCCGCAAGGGTGTACGCGAGTTCCAAATCGGCCGTCGCTCCGGCTTCCTGAATATGGTAACCGGAGATCGAGATTGAGTTGAACTTCGGCATTTTCGCCGCCGTGTACGCGAAGATGTCCGAAATAATCCGCATGCTGGGCGCCGGCGGATAGATGTACGTGTTGCGGACCATGAACTCTTTTAAAATGTCGTTTTGAATGGTGCCGGCCAGTTGCTCGGGCCCGACTCCCTGCTCCTCGGCCGCCACGATGTACAGGGCCAGGATCGGTAGTACCGCTCCGTTCATGGTCATGGAGACCGAGATATCGCCGAGCGGAATGGAGTCGAATAGCTGCCGCATATCGTAAATCGAGTCGATCGCGACTCCCGCCATGCCGACATCGCCTGCGACGCGCGGGTTGTCGGAGTCGTAGCCGCGGTGAGTGGCCAGATCGAAGGCGACCGACAGGCCCTTCTGGCCCGCGGCAAGATTGCGCCGATAGAACGCATTGGATTTCTCAGCGGTAGAAAACCCCGCGTATTGACGGATCGTCCAGGGGCGCGTGGTGTACATCGTCGGATACGGACCGCGCAGGTACGGCGCCAGGCCGGGGAAGCTGTCCAGGTGGTCCAGGTTGGCGAGATCCGCCGCCGCGTACCAGGCTTGCGATTCCGGGTGCGGCACCGATTGTGGGTCTGGTTGCGCGCTTGGCGCAGCTTCGGAAGGTCGTGTCGTATCCGACTGCGGAGAGGGGAATAGCGGCAGATCGGCAAAGGACGCAGGAACGCTCATGGCTTCGCTCATTACACAGCCCCCAACGTTGTTCGCACGGTGCGCAGCAATTCGACGGCGTCGTCGCCGACGGCCATAGTGCCGTCGATCACGCCATCCGGCAATGCAGCCAGCAGGCGCTTTGGACGCCCGGCCAGGAACACCGCAGCGGCTCCGGCGGCGCGGGCTGCGACCGCTAGATCACTGATGAGAGTGCCAGACACACCCGCGTAGTCGACGTCCGATCCTGCGAAAATCACTGTGCTACAGCCGCTGTCGCGTACGGCGGCAGTAACGCCAGAGGCGCTGACTTTCACGTTGTCGACATTGGCGCCAACATTCGCTGCGTCGATACCTGCTGCGGCTTTATCACCGGTTGCCGGGTCGGGACTGACCGTGGCGCGCAGAATCTTTATGCCGCCTGCGGCGAGCAGATTTTCAGTGAACTGCATGCGGGCCGAAGCGTGAGCCTGGGTCCCGACCCGAACTAAAAGCAGCGGGTTCGGCGGCGGGCTATCGCGGAGGCTCTCGAAAGGTTCGGCCCAGCGGTACGGTGCCGAACTGGCATTCACTGCGCCAGAATCTCCGGCCGCGCCAGAAGCGTCGGCCGCGCCGGAAGCGTCGGCCGCGCCGGAAGCGTCGGCCGCGCCAGAATTGATCGCCGATCCCGAATCCACTGCGGCGCCAGGGCTTTCGGCCGGGTCCGGGAATTCGCTTACTCCGGTAATGGGCTGCGTGCGGTGTGCGATCCGCTGGTCGCGTTCGCGCCGTGTCTCCGCGATCCGGGTAGCGATGCTACCGTCCGCCAGCGCAGCGAGGACGCCGCCGGCAGCCTCCATGCGGCCGAACTCCGACCACGCGGCCTCGGCAAGATCGGCGGTGAGCATCTCCACGGCGTAGGCCCCGCCAGCAGGGTCGGCGACGGCGCCCACGTGCGACTCGCCGATGAGCAGCGCTGAGACGTTGCGCGCCATTCGCTGTCCGAACTCGTCTGCCGAACGCAGTGCCGAGTCGAACGGCAGGGTGGTGATCGAGTTTGCGCCGCCTGCGCCGGCTGCGAAGGTGGCGATGGTGGCGCGCAGCATGTTCACATACCTGTCGTAGCGGGTCATCATGGCGCTCGAGGTGACAGCGTGCTGTCGCATGGCGCGGGCTTCCGGCGCTGCCCCGGACAGTTCACACACCCGATGCCATGCCAGCCGCGCGGCACGTAGTTTCGCGATCGAGGTGAACTGCTCGTTGGTTACTGCATACCGGAACTCGATCAGATGGCAAGCAGCATCGATCGGGATCCCATCGGTCGTCAGCGCGCGCAGATAGGCGGCGCCGACCGCGAGTGTGTAGCCGATCTCCTGCGCGTCACCAGCGCCGACATCGTGTACCGCGCTCCCGTCGACCACCAAGGCGCGAATGCCCAGGCGGCTGGCCGTCGAAGAAATTTCTGAAAGCCCTCCCAGGACCGCGACCGTATCGATCGCGCCTTCCTCGATCGCGACCGTGTCGACCGAGTATGACGTGCTGCCCGCGCCGAGCATCCGCCGCGAAGCGGAGCCGATCGGGTCGAATCCTAGACAGCTATCTGGGTGCATCCGGCCGCTATCGCCCGTTGCGCCATCGGCGAGGTGGGCACATGTGTCGACGGCGGCCGACATGCGCTGCCAGTCGCTGCCTGCATTGCTACTGCCGGGGGTGCCAGCCGCGATGTCGAGAACAATCGGCGCCGCGTCCAGACGCACCCCGCTCAGCACCGCCGGTAGGTCGCGCACGTTGATGGCACCGTCGCCTAGTCGCAGCCACAGCGAAGTGACACCACCGGACAACGCGGTGGCCACGCTGCTGCGGGCTACTTTGGGATCCGGGTCGGCGATCAGCGCGCGCACATCCCAACCGCCGGTCGCGCGGTCACCTCGCAGGAACGGGGCGGAGCCCGGTGGAGCTTGGGCGGCCACTCGTGTTGTGCAGCCCTCCGCGAGTATTCGGGTCCCTAGCGGCGGGATCGAAACGCCCTCGACGGTCCGACGGGTAAGGCGCGATGTGGCGTCCGAGTCTGGAGCGTCGGCAGCCAGCTTGCCTGATTTCCGCAGCACGGCGGCCGCAGCCGCTGTCCATGCGGCTTGGTCGTCTGCGAGCAGAGTGGAGTGCTCGTTCATGGCATTAGCGTATCGAGCGGTCGGAGCACTCGCCTGACAGTGCGAGCCAAACCGAGGGAAGATCCCCCACAAATCATGATGTGACGGCCATCACGGCAGGCAGCAGGCGCCATCATAAAAGGCTTCAGCGCACGGATTCCCAGGTATGTACCGGCTCGTTCGCATGCATGCCCTCGGCATAGAGCCGCGTCATCTCTGTCAATGCATCCGGCCTCGGAAGGCCGCGACGCTCGAACGCCGCGACCGTATCGACCTGCCACGATGACCCATTGACCCGGTGCTTCGCCCGCTCCTCGATGATCGTCAAGTAGCGGTCGCGGACTGCCATGGACACGCCCCAACGGGAGAGCCCGTCTTCGGCAAGCGGCAAGAGGCGGCGCAGCACCAGCTCGTCGGCGGGCACCGCGCCCATGCCCGGCCAGTAGAACGCGGCGTCCATTCCGCGCCGCGCTCCTTCGGTGAAGTTCGAATGCGCCGCATCGAAACTCATCTTTGTCCACACCGGACGCTCGTCGGACGCGAGTGATTTCAGGACGCCGTAGTAGAACGCCGCATTGGCCATGATGTCGGCGACGGTCGGCCCGGCGGGCAGCACTCTGTTCTCCACGCGGAGATGCGGCATGCCGTCGACCACGTCGTACACCGGGCGATTCCAGCGGTAGACCGTGCCGTTGTGCAGCCGAAGCTCCTGCAGTTTTGGCGCGCGGCCGGCCGCCAACTCGGCTTCGGGATCCTCATCGGTGGTTTCGGGAAGTAGCGCCGGGAAGTAGCGAACGTTCTCCTCGAACAGGTCGAAAATCGAGGTGATCCACCGTTCGCCGAAGAACACCGGTGGGCGAACCCCTTGAGTCTTGAGCTCCGGTGATCGGGTGTCGGTGGCTTGTAGAAATAGTTCGATTCGGGTCTCTGCCCACAACTGCTTGCCGAATAGGAACGGCGAGTTGGCGCCAAGGGCCAACTGTGGGCCAGCCAAAATCTGTGCCGCGTTCCAATTGGCTGCGAACTCCGCTGGCGACACCTGCAGGTGCAGCTGTACCGACGTGCATGCCGACTCCGGAGCGATTGTCGGCGAGAGCATCTTGAGCGATTCCGCGCCAACGATATCGAGCTCTAAATCCTCGCGTCGGGCTGCAAAAACTGCCGTGTCCAGTGCTTCGTAACGCGGATTGGCACTCATCCAGTCGCCATGTAAGTCCGCGGGAGTGAGCGTGGGCAGAATCCCGATCATCATAATGTGGTCGCCGGAAGCGTGCGCCTTCGCCTCGGCTCGGTCGAGCGACACACGCAGCAGTGATTCCAGTTCCAGGGCGGAATCGCCGGGTAGCGGCCGAGGCGGCACATTCAGTTCGATGTTGTAGCGGCCGAGCTCCGTTTGATAATCGGGGTCGGCAATCGACGCCAGCACCCGGGCGTTGTTCATTGCGGGACGAAACTCGTCGTCGACCAGGTTTAGTTCGATTTCCAGCCCGGTCAGTGGTCGATCGAAGTCGAATGTCTGCTCCACGAGCATCCGCTCGAAAACGTCCAGACAGCGGCCCACCTTCTCGCGATACTCCCGACGCTCCTCGCGGCTGAACGTCGAGCGCGCAATATCGTCCCCCATGTCGCCTCCTGCCGTGAGTTCCGCCGAACGCCTAGTCGGCAACGACATGACGTACGTCACATCGTCGACTGAGTCTATGGCTACCCGCCGTCGCGTCGCGCAGTGCCATCTGGTTCTGCCTCCCGGATGCCGATACTCGGTGAGACCTGAAAAGATTCAGGTATGACGACGTTCCGTGGCAGCGATCCTCGTGACAGTGGCTCTCCAGGTCGGACCTCTCTAGCTGGCGGCCCTCAGGGGGGAGGCGCTCTTGATGAGGTGGTGCCGGACCTCGGAATCGGACGCGGTCCGGCCTGGCTCGATCGGCATCTCGCAGCTGCGCTGCCGGGCCTTATTGCGCTTCGTCGAAAGATTCATGCCCACCCCGAAATTGCCCGCGCCGAACACGGCACCACCCGGCTCATCAGCGACACGCTCGACGCACTCGGCATTGCGTCGACAGTGCTGCCGTGCGGAACCGGCTTGGTGGCCGAGATTTCTGGCGGACCCGGGCCGCTCATCGCGCTTCGCGCAGATCTCGATGCGTTGCCGCTCACTGAGGGGAGTGGCCTGCCGTTTGCCTCGTCAGTACCGGGAATGGCCCATGCCTGCGGTCATGACGTGCACACCACCGTGCTCGCTGGCGCGGCGGCAGCATTGGCGGCGGCGCCCAGTCTTCCTGGTCCGGTTCGGCTTATCTTCCAGCCCGCCGAAGAGGTCATGCCCGGTGGCGCGGACGACGTCATTGCCGCGGGTTGCCTTGTCGGAGTCGATTTCGCCTACGCGCTTCATTGCGACCCGTCGCTCATGGTCGGTACGGTTGCGACTCGGATAGGGCCAATAACGTCGGCCTGCGACATGATCGAAATCACCGTCATGGGTCCCGGCGGACACACGTCGCGCCCGCACCTGACTGTCGACACAGTGGGTGCGCTGGCCGCTCTCGCGGCCGAGATGCCGCACCTGGTGGCGCGGCACCTACCGACCGATGCCGGGATCACCCTGGTGTGGGGCGCCATCTCGGCGGGTGACGCCGCCAACGTCATACCGATGCGCGGCTCACTTCGTGGCACGCTCCGTCTCGCAGACCGTGCCGCATGGCGCGGCGCTGAGGAAATAGTGCGTCGACTCGCAGCGCAGATTCTTGCGCCCTACGGGGCTGACTTTTCCGTGGACTTCGAGAAAGGCGTGCCGCCGGCTGTGAACGACGAACGTGCCGTGGCCAGGCTGCGTGCCGGAGCAGCCGCAGCCATCGGCGCCGAGTCCGTGGCTCTCGCGACACAATCAAGCGGAGCAGAAGATTTCGCAGACATTCTCGATGCAGTACCCGGCGCCCTCCTGCGTCTGGGCGTGTGGGACGGAGCCTCCGCGAAGGTCGACCTGCATTCGGCGGGATTCTGGGCTGATGAGCGGGCCATCGCCGTAGGCATTCGCACCATGGTGCATACGGTGCTCGCGGCAGGCTACTGACCTACCGAGCGGCACGGCCGGAGCTGCACATCCCGGATGTATTCGGCGGGCGCTCCGGCGGCTTCGGCGGCTTCGGCGATCACTCCGAGCAGGCGCGCCGACGGCAGACCGCCCTCGTACGCGCGCAGCGTGTACAGCCACGCGAGTTGGTGCCCGTCGGCGGTGCGTACTCGCACTCTGAGCTTGGCGTACATGCCGATATCCGCACCCTCCCACGAGTCCATTCGGTGCTCGTCAGTGGTGGGTACGTCGTACAAAACCACGAAGACGGACGACGCTGAGTCCGGCACGATCGTAGCGAGCGCACCGTCCCAGCCGAGGTCCTCGCCGCCGAACGTCAAACGCCAACCGTCGAGGTATCCGGTGCTGGCGGTAGGCGACGATGGGCATCGCTGAAGCATCTGGGCGGGGTCCATATTCGACCCGTACGCGGCGTAGAGGGCCATGACCATTTAGCGTAGTGGTCTGGGGGCAATTTGCCCTGGACTGTCCGCTCCAAGGAACAGTTCGGCATTGATGAAGCGATAACATCCGTGCGCCCCGAGTCGATACCCAAGCGTCTGGAAGGATGTTCGCGGTGACAAAGATCGTGATTATGGGCGGGGGACCGGCCGGCTATGAGGCGGCACTTGTCGCTGCGCAATACGGCGGAGACGTCACCCTCATTGAGCGGGATGCACCCGGCGGCGCCTGTGTGCTGGCCGACTGTGTGCCCTCGAAGACGTTTATCGCCTCTGCCGGTGCGCGGACCGCGGTTCGGGAGGCTCATCAGCTCGGCATCATGGTGCCCGCCGACTCAATCACTGTCGATATTGCCGCTATCAACCGACGAGTTTTAGCCCTGGCGACTGCGCAGTCCGGCGATGTGGCGTCTCGGCTGGTGTCTGAGGGTGTCGACATCATTCGCGGGACGGCAGAACTGGCGGACCCAGCAACGGGACTGGCCAAGCATCGCGTGCGGGTGACAACGATGGATGGCGTGCGGAGCGATATTGACGCCGATGTCGTGTTGTTGGCTACGGGCGCCTCGCCGCGCGTCTTGCCGGATGCAGTGCCCGACGGTGAGCGGATTCTCACCTGGCGGCAGGTGTACGCGTTGACTGAGCTTCCCGAACACCTGATTGTGGTCGGGTCAGGTGTGACAGGTGCCGAGTTCGCTTCTGCCTATACCGAGATCGGGGTACCGGTGACGCTGGTGTCCAGCCGTGACCGGGTGCTACCGGGGGAGGACGCCGACGCGGCCACCGTCATTGAGCAAATGTTCGCCGAGCGGGGTGTGACGCTAGCGAAGAGGGCGCGCGCCCAGACGGTGCAGCGGGAAGGCGACGGCGTCGTCGTGACCTTGGCGGACGGTCGGGAGATCCGTGGATCGCATGCGTTGATGACGGTTGGTTCGGTGCCTAACACTGCCGATATTGGGTTGGAGCGCGTCGGATGTGTCACGGACCCGTACGGATTCATCCAGGTAGACCGGGTGTCGCGGACCTCGGTGGCGGGAATCTATGCGGCCGGTGACTGCACTGGAGTGTTGATGCTGGCGTCGGTGGCGGCGATGCAGGGCCGCATTGCGATGTGGCACGCGCTCGGCGAGGGCGCGCCGCCGCTGAAGCGAAAACTGGTGTCCGCCAATGTGTTTACCCACCCCGAAATTGCCACGGTCGGCGTGACCCAGGCAGAGGTCGACTCTGGGCAGGTGCCAGCCCGAGTGATGATGCTGTCGCTCGCGACGAACGCGCGGGCGAAAATGCGTGAACTTCAATACGGTTTCGTCAAGCTCATTGTGCGTCCGGCTACTGGCATTGTGATCGGTGGCGTAGTGGTGGGGCCAGAGGCATCCGAGTTGATCCTGCCGATTGCTGTCGCCGTGCAAAACCAGCTCACTGCCAAAAATTTGGCCTACACATTTAGTGTGTATCCATCGCTGTCCGGGTCGATTACCGAACTCGGACGGCAGCTTATGGCGGCGGACGACCTCGGCTAAGACCGCGCTGCGGAGCGTCACCAGGTATGACGACGTTCACGGCTATGCCCAGTCGAACGTGCGGGTCACGGCCTTGCGCCATTGCTCGGTGAGCCGGTCGCGCTCGGCGGTGTCCATGGTCGGTTCGAAGCGTGACTCCTCGGCCCAGTGCTCCCGAATCGTCACGGTATCCGGCCAAAAGCCGACGGCCAGGCCTGCCGCGTACGCTGCGCCCAGCGCCGTGGTTTCGGTGACCCGCGGGCGCACGACCGGCACCCCCAAAATGTCCGCTTGGAACTGCATCAGCGTGGCATTGCCCACCATGCCGCCGTCGACCTTCAGCACTGCGGGACGGGTGCCAGAATCCGCGCGCATTGCGTCGACGACGTCGAGGGTTTGGTAGGCGGTCGCCTCGAGGGCGGCGCGCGCCAGATGCGCCTTGGTCACGAAGCTGGTGAGCCCGACGATCGCGCCGCGGGCGTCGGAGCGCCAATACGGCGCGAAAAGCCCGGAGAACGCCGGCACGATATAGGCCCCGCCGTTGTCTGGAACGCTTGCTGCGAGCTTCTCGATCTCGTCGGCGGACGAAATGATGCCGAGGTTGTCGCGGAACCATTGAATGAGGGCGCCGGTCACTGCGATCGACCCCTCCAACGCGTAGACCAGAGGCTCCGTACCGATGCGATAACACACCGTCGTCAAGAGGCCATGCTCGCTGAACACGGGTGTGGTGCCTGTGTTCATTAGCAGGAAGTTGCCGGTGCCGTAGGTATTTTTGGCGTCCCCCGGTGCGAGACAGGCCTGACCGAACATGGCGGCCTGCTGGTCGCCCAGGATTCCGGACAGGGGCGCCCCGGCAACGCCGGCGGGAAGCGTCATATCTGAAATGACGGCGGAACTCGATCGGATCTCGGGAAGTACTGCGAGCGGCACCTGCATCTCTGCGCAGATTTCTTCGTCCCACGCTGCCGTGCGCAGGTCCATCAACATGGTGCGGGACGCATTAGTCACATCGGTGACATGGGCTCCGCCGTGCCGTCCGCCGGTGAACTGCCAGGTGAGATAGGAGTCGATCGTGCCTGCCGCGAGTTCACCCCCGGCGGCCCGATCCCGCGCCCCGGCGACGTGGTCGAGGATCCAGGCGATCTTGGGCCCAGAAAAATATGGTGCGAGGGGCAAGCCGACCCGGCTGCGGTAGCGGGCTGCTCCGCCGCCCAGCGAACCGAGCCGCGCGCAGAATTCGGCTGTTCGGGTATCCTGCCAGACGATCGCCGGATGGATCGCCTCCCCGGTGGCGCGGTCCCACACCACCGTGGTCTCACGCTGGTTCGTAATCCCGACCGCGGCAATATCGTTGGCCCGCGCGTGCGCCACGGACAGCGCCCCTGTGACGACATCCTGTGTGCGGCGCCAGATCTCTGCGGGGTCGTGCTCAACCCAGCCGGGTCTGGGGAAGTATTGCTGGTGCTCTTGCTGCGCTTGGGCCACGATGCGGCCGTCGTGGTCGAACAGGATGCACCGTGTCGATGTCGTGCCCTGATCGATTGCTGCAACGAAACGTGCCGACACTTTCGTCACTTCCTTCCCGGAATGGGCGCTTGGCGCGACGTGAGTATCGCGACGGGATATCCGACGGGCGTCAATCCGATGGACATCGATCCGCCGGACACTAAGCAGCGCGAGCTCCCTACTGGACGGTAGCGTGAGGACCGACAGCATGCTCGCGGTGCGAAGAATACGGGTGCGGAAGGTAGGGGATCGACCGTGGTGGCTAATCGGGCGAAGTCAGCGAAACTAGGCCCGCAGGAACGTGTGGCGAACGCAGCCAGACTCGACGGCGGCACCTTCGACGTGGTGGTGATCGGCGGCGGGGTGGTCGGCACCGGCGCGGCGCTGGACGCGGTGACCCGAGGACTATCAGTCGCTCTCGTCGAGTCTCGTGATCTGGCGTCTGGAACGTCATCACGGTCGTCGAAGATGTTCCATGGCGGCCTTCGATACTTGGAAATGTTGGAGTTCGGCCTGGTCCGCGAGGCGCTCGCGGAACGCGAACTGATGCTCACCACACTGTGCCCGCATCTCGCCACACCTATCTCGCTGCTGTACCCGCTCAAGACTCGACTGATCGAGCGGGCGTATGTCGAGGTCGGCCTGCAGCTCTATGACCGGCTGGGCGGAGCGCGATCGGTGCCCAGACACCGACAGCTCACCCGCGCCGGTGCGCTACGACTGTGCCCCGGACTGCGTAAAGACGCGCTGATCGGCGGCGTTCGTTACTTCGACGGACTCGTCGACGATGCCCGTCACACCATGACGGTCGCTCGTACTGCGGCCTCGTATGGCGCTGTTGTTCAACTTTCTACGCGGGTCGTCGGCTTCGAGCATGAGTCCGACCGGGTGACGGGCGTCCACGTGCGCGATGTAGAAACCGGAGTCGAGTCCACTGTCCATGCTGGTGTGGTGATCAACGCGACCGGCGTGTGGACCGACGAGTTGCAGAACCTGTCGGGTAGCCGCGGCCGGTTCCGGGTGCGAGCCTCCAAGGGTGTGCATCTCGTGGTGCCACGCGACCGTATCGCCAGCGAGACTGGGTTGATTCTGCGGACCGAAAAGAGCGTGCTGTTCGTCGTCCCATGGAAATCGCACTGGATTATCGGCACCACCGATACCGATTGGAATCTCGACCTGGCGCATCCTGCGGCCACGGCCGCCGATATCGATTACCTGCTTTCGCATGTCAATAGCGTGCTGGTCACACCGATCACACGCGACGATATCGAAGGCGTGTACGCCGGGCTGCGTCCGCTTTTGGCCGGCGAAAGCGAATCGACATCGAAACTGTCACGGGAACACGCCGTCGCGCGGGTGGCGCCCGGACTAATCGCAATTGCTGGCGGCAAGTACACCACCTATCGGGTGATGGCCGCCGACGCTGTGGACTTGGCTGCCGAAGAGCTGCCCGGGCGAGTGAATCCGTCCTGCACGGCGCAGGTGCCGTTGCTCGGTGCCGATGGGTATCACGCTCTGGTGAATCAGACGGACAGCATTGCCGAATCTAGCGGGGTGCACCCCTACCGGATCAAGCATCTGCTCGGCCGCTACGGCAGCCAGATCCACGAGCTTTTGGCGCTCGCCGAGACTGACCATTCACTGCTCTCGCCGCTGCCCGGTGCGCCGGATTACCTCGAAGTCGAAGCGCTGTATGCAGCCACCCATGAGGGTGCGCTACATATCGAAGACGTTCTGGCGCGACGCACCCGTATCTCCATCGAATACGCGCATCGCGGTACGGAGACTGCAGCGAGGGTTGCCGAACTGCTCTCGCCGGTGCTCGGCTGGACCGCAGCGGAGGCAGCGGCCGAGGTTGACAGCTATCGGCGTCGAGTCGAAGCGGAGCGCCAATCGCAAATTGAACCGAACGACGAGGCTGCGGACCACGCGCGACTGCATGCCCCAGATATCCGAGGACGACTCGCCGCTAGCGGCGGATGACCCTGTTGGGGATGGCAGTGACGCGACTCCGTCCAACTCACGGCTCGGCACATGGCGGCGCATCAGCCGGTGCGGCGATGGCCGTCGGGGCGACGGCGCTGGTCTGCGCGGCGGTCGCGATTGTTGCTGGCCTGGTGGGGCCGCTCGTTGCGCACCCGCGGCCTGCTGCTGGTGCATTGTTGCCGGCCGGTGCGGCTAAGGCTCCTCCCGAAAAGTTGTTGATCCCGCCGGCGCAGTGGCCGCCTGGACCGGGCGTCGGATGGTTGTGGTGGATCGGGCTCGCGTTATCCATCGTCATTGTGGTGGCCATCGTGTGGTGGCTGGTGCAAGCACTACGGCGACCGTCCCGGCCGACGCCGATGGCCGCCCCAGGCGCATCGGCGCAGCTGATCGGCGCCATGCTCGGTGACCTGTCCGAGCCTGCCATTGCTGACCTCGGCGATGCGCGTTCATTTCAGGCTGCGCGCGCGGCGGACGACATAATCGCGTCCTGGGAGGTTGTCGAGAAGGCTGCGGCGGCCTTCGGGTTCCCGCGCCCGGCCGCGGCGACGCCGACGGAATTTATGCGCTACCTGGTGACCGACGCGGGAGATGCTGGTATTAACAGCGAATGGCTCGCGCATATCGATGACGCTGTCCGTGCGGAGTTGCTGCCGACCGACCGGACCGTTGCCTCCGCCGTGCTGCTGAAGCTTTACCATCGGGCGCGATTTGACACCGTGGCGCTTGCCCCTGGAGCAGCGACCGTGGCGCGCGCAGCAGCGCGCGGCCTCGTCGAGAGCTGGGGCTTGTTGCAACGCAAGCGAGTCGAGGATGCTGCGGCCGCCGCAGCGGCGGCCGAAATACTCGCGGCGACCGGGCGGAATCAATGAACTCATCTTCCCGCCAACCGACCGCTCGCGCTGGATGGGGCTCGGCCATAGATTCGGCCAGCGATAGGGCAGGCAGCGCCGCAGCGGGCAGTCGCAGCGACTCATACCGGCTGGTTGACCTGGCAGATCAGCCGGCCGAATATAGCCGATGGATGCGGCGCTGGACCTGGCCCGCGGTACTTGCTGTCGCCGTCATGTTCGGGATGATGACTGGCGGAATCGACGTGTGGCGGGCGGTTCTGATGTCGCTGGGCATCGCGGTGGCATTGTGGTCGGTGATTGCGACAATGTCGACGGGGCGCGTCAACTGGCATGACGACGTCCCGGGCGCGCGGTATCGCGCCTCGTCCACGTGGGAGGTGCCCGGGCTTGCCGGCGCGCGGGAATCTGACACAGCATTCGCGCAATATCTGCGGCCCAGGCTATGGGCCATTGCCGAGGACCTGCTGCGGGCGCGCGGTATTGACCCGACGTCTGCGCAGGCCCGAAAGCTGGTGGGGTCGCGTCACTATGACTTGCTCACCGGCGCGGACACCGATCACAGACGGACTACGTCATCGGTGTCGGTGCTATGTCAGACGATTGCTCGACTCGCGGTCGATCCGCATGCCGGGAGCAGACCACCGATCGATACGCCGGCTCTGACAGGATTGGCGGGCGGCCCGCGGTCCAGGACTACCGATAGTTTCCGCAGGTCCCGCAGTGGCTCAAACAGTGGCTCAAACAGTGGCTTGGGCAGTGGTCGCGGACGTCGCAGCGCGGCGGCTCATGTGAAAGGACCCCACGCATGACCCAGAACGATGTTCGTGAGGCGGATGCCACCCAAGAGGGCCCGGCAGCCACCGTGCCACCCGCGGAGGTGGCGCGACGAGTCGAGACGATCACGGCCGCCGTCGGCGGAGCAGTGGTGGGCCACACCGGCGTTCTCCGCCTGGCTATGGCGGCCATCCTCGCCGGCGGACACGTGTTAATCGAGGACAATCCAGGTCTGGGAAAGACGCTCTTGGCGCGGTCGTTGGCAGGCGCGCTCGGGCTGGAGTTTCGACGGTTGCAATTCACTCCAGATCTCCTGCCCGCGGACATCACCGGCTCGTACCTGTACCACCCGGGGGCCGGCGAGTTCCAATTCCAGCCGGGGCCCCTGTTCTGTGGTTTGCTGTTGGCAGATGAACTCAACCGAACGCCGCCCAAAACACAGTCGGCGCTGTTAGAGGCCATGCAAGAGGGCCAGGTCAGCGTCGAGGGTCACACGCATCTGCTGCCGCGGCCGTTCCACGTGATCGCCACTGCCAACCAAATCGAATACGAGGGCACCTACCCGCTTCCGGAGGCGCAGCTCGACCGCTTTTTGGTGCGGCTCCGGCTTGGCTACCCGTCCGGTGACGCGGAGCACGAGATGTTGCGCCGACGGGTGGCACGCGCCGCGGGCGACCCGCAGGTGTCAGCCGTTACTGATCCGGCTGGTCTGACTGAACTTCAGCATTCCGTCGAGCAGGTCCGCATCGATGACGATGTGATGGGCTACTGCGTGGATCTCGCCCGCGCAAGCCGCACGCACAGTGCCGTCGAGGTGGGTATTTCGCCGCGTGGCACACAGGCTTTACTACTGTTGGCCCGCGCCTGGGCGGTCACCGACTCCCGCGGTTTCGTGCTGCCAGAAGATGTCAAGCAAGTAGCTGTCGCTGCCTGGGCGCACCGGTTGGTCCTCAAACTTCAGGCCTACGCCGACACGATCTCCGGCGAGGAAGTGGTCCGTGAACTGCTCGCTTCGGTCGCCACGCCGCCGTCTGAACGTGCTGCGGCAGCTCACACAGTGGGAGTCAACACAGCGGGACTCACCGCTGTGGGAGTCAACACAGCGGCAGCTAAAACCGGGCAGGCATGACGCAGGTCGACGCCCCGTCCCAGCGGCGGAGCATCCGGCGACAGTTACGACAGGTGCTAACTCGGCGACGGCAGCGCTTCGGTAGCTGGCGCCGTACCGCAGCCTGGTACCGGGCGCCCGGAGTGATCTGCCTAGCGGTCGGGCTTGGCCTGGCGACCGGGCGCGCCGACCTGGTGATTCTCGCGGCGCCACTGTCGCTCGGCTGGGTCGCGGCGCTGATGGCAACAAGACCAATGCTGGGCAGCCGAGCCCCGTCGGCCACCTCGCGGGTCGATGTCGAAACGTTCGGTAGCAATTCGGCGGATGTCATCACCGAAGTGATCGGCACCGACGGAGTTGAATTCGTATCGGTGGCGCAGCCAGGAATTGGCAGCGGGCCGATCGGTGAAATGGTGACCCTGCCGGGTGGGGCGCCATCCCGAACAGCTCGTTCTCAATTCCGAACCACCCAGTGGGGGTGGACGCCGGTCACGCGCCCCGATAGCCTCGGCGCAGGCCCGGATGGGCTGTATGTCACTGGACAGGTTCGCTATGCGCCGGCGCGCGGCGAGCTGATTTTGCCGGCAGTATCCGCTGTCCCAGCAATCGGACTACCGTCGATTATCGGCGGGTGGGCTGGCGCCCATGTGAGCCGACGGCCCGGCCAGGGCAGCGATCTGGTTGACCTACGGGAGTTCGCACCCGGCGACCGACTGCGCCAGGTGCACTGGCGGGCCTATGCGCGTCATCAGCGTCTATACACGCGGCGCACCTTGTCCGACGCCGAGGCGGAACTGATGATTTGCCTGGATCTGTCGACGCTGTATCGGCCGCGGCTACGAACTCCGGCGGTAGGTGCGTGGGCGGTGGCGATCGCCAGTGCACAGAGACTGGTGGTCCAGGTTACAGATGAAGTGTCCGCGTGGCGTGATCCGAAAGACCACGCCGCGACGCTTGAGACGCGACGCCACATGGACAAGTCCAGCCTGGATCACACCGTCGCCGCGGTGGCCGCTTTCGCGTCGGCACACCTGCAGCAGGGCGACCGGGTGGGCATGCTCACCGCCACGATCCCGCAGCATGTCGTGCGCCCAGGCACCGGAGATAGGCAGTTACAGCGGATTCGCCACCGACTGGCGCTGACCGAGGATCGACGCAGCCGCATGCTGCCGGTGCCGCTGTGGCGGCTGACGCCCGGCCAGATCGT
Source organism: Nakamurella sp. (assembly GCA_039924545.1). Classification (GTDB taxonomy): domain Bacteria; phylum Actinomycetota; class Actinomycetes; order Mycobacteriales; family Nakamurellaceae; genus Nakamurella. The sequence continues at coordinate 18,787 of JBDTAR010000038.1, forward strand.
CGTCTGGTGCTCACCGATGACGACCGAACAATCGTTTCGCGCCGTGGCCGAATGCGCGGCCCGCGGGCACCTGGTGGTCGTGGTCGACACATTGCCCGTCGCAGGGATGCTCGCCCGTCTGACCGCGGCAGAGGCCGATCACTGGCGGGTGCTAGCTGTGGAGCGAGAACGGGAGCTTACCCGGCTGCGCGGCCGCGGAATTGGCGTTATTCACTGGGACGAGGGCGGCATCGAAGGTCAACTCGTCGACGTGCGGCGTGTTCTTCGGGGGAGGAGGCACTAGGTATGACGCTGTCCTCATTCCATGTCGATCCGACGCCCGATGCCGGAGCAGGCATCCCGGCAGACGGCCGTTCGGCTGCGCCGCGCTCCGTCCGGGGCTGGGCTCTGCGGGTCTCTCTGGGCGCCGCCACGTTGGCGGCGTCGGTCATTGTCATACTGTCGGCGCCGCCGATCGGCGCGATCGCGTTAATGGAGGTGCTGCTGGTGATGGCGGCGCTCGGAACAGCGTTGGCACCGGGGTCGGTTTTGCCGCTTGCCGTGATGATCGGCGTCGTCGCTTTCCGAGTGGCGTCTAGCGGTCCAGTCTTGGATGCTGCGCTCATTGCGCTGGTCGCGCTACTCCCGCTTATCCACCAGATGGCGGGCGTGTGCGCGGCGATACCGGCGCGCTCCACCTGCTATGTGAGTGCGCTGCGCCCCGCGATGATCCGCTACGCGATTGCCGTCGTACCGGTCGAATTGGTTGTCGGGATAGTCCTAGTCTTTGGCTGACCCGCCGCCGAGTTCGCGACGCCTGGAACTACGGCGCTGCCGCCCGGTCCATTCGTCACCCCACACCGCTTTCGCAATTCCCGAGACTGCCGGGATGAGCAAGAACCAGAGCCAGGTACCGGTGAGGAAGAACAATGCGAGCGCGATGAACACCGACGCGGACGCTGCGGCCGCGACAATTATCTGCGCTCGGCTGCGCCCGTCGGCTGATACCGCTTTGGACCCGAACGCCGTCTGCTGCGCCGGATACTTGGTGGCGGTAGGAGCGACGAGACCGGTGGAGTGCTGCGCCGAGCCTGGCATCGTCGGGTGCGGCGCCGGCAGATCGTCGAAAAGATGCAGGAGGTCGTCGGCGGTTCGGGCGATCGTCACGTTCACCGTGCGATCCCCGTATTCATCGAGGGTGATGCGTCCGGCAGTCAAGTGTTCGGCCAGCGCTTCGAGCGCCGAAGTACGCTCGGTATCCCCGACACGCATTGCGCCGAGTGCGATGGCGTCGCCTGCCGACACGCCCGCCGAATGTTCGTGCGGTTGAGTGCCGCCCGGCTGCACTGCCTGCGTTGGCTCGAGGTGGGCGTCGTCACCGGTAGAGAATTGGCCCCGTGAATTTGTCACACCCGAAACTGTAGTGGGCGTGGCACCGACTCGGTCGACGAATCATTCCGCGGCGTGGAATTCGGCTGCCTGAACTTCCGCCAAAATAGCGCCAGATGTGACCGTGTCGCCGACGCTCACCGGTAGAGCCGTGACAGTGCCGCTCTGGTGCGCGACAACCGGGTTTTCCATCTTCATCGCCTCGACAACGGCGATGAGGTCGCCCGCTGTCACCGTGTCGCCCACTGCGACCGCGACCTTGACGACCGTGCCCTGCATGGGCGCAGTGACGGCGTTTCCGCTGACAGCCGTTGCCGCTTTGCGCCCGCTACGGCGGCTGCTCGGTTTGCCGAGGCTCCCAGTGCGCCCAGCGCCACCTGATGTTACGGGCGCAGCGAAGTTGCCCGGCAGCGTCACCGATATTCGCCGGCCGTTTACTTCGGCGACCACTGTCCGCCTAGGGGCGGGCTGGTCGGCCGGATCCGCGGAGGCAGTGAACGGCTCGATAGTGTTCACAAACTCCGTTTCGATCCACCGCGTGTGGACGCCGAAATGTCCGTCCTCCGCAGTGAACGCAGGGTCGGAGACGACAGCGCGGGCGAATGGAAGTGCGGTCGCCATTCCCTCGATGGTGAATTCGGCCAGTGCTCGCCGGGCCCGCTGCAGTGCTTCTTCGCGGGTCTCACCGACGATGATCAGCTTCGCTAGCAGGGAGTCGAATGCTCCGCTGACCACTGACCCGGTTTCGACACCGGAATCGAGCCGCACCCCCGGGCCGGTCGGTGGCACGAATTTGGTGACGGTGCCCGGCGCTGGCAGGAAGCCACGGCCGGGATCTTCCCCGTTGATGCGGAATTCGAATGCGTGCCCGCGCGGCACCAGATCCTCGGTGAAGCGCAGCTTCTCGCCGTCCGCGACTCGGAACTGTTCGCGCACCAGGTCGATACCACTGGTCTCCTCGGAGACAGGGTGTTCCACCTGTAACCGGGTATTAACTTCCAAAAACGAAATCATGCCGTCCTGGCCGACCAGGAACTCCACCGTGCCCGCGTTGTAGTACCCGGCGGCCCGGCAGATCGCCTTCGCCGATTCGTGGATTGTGCGCTCCTGATCGGCAGTCAAAAACGGCGCCGGCGCCTCCTCGACAAGTTTTTGATAGCGGCGTTGTAGCGAACAGTCGCGGGTACCGACCACGATAATCGTGCCGTGCATATCGCCGATGACTTGCGCCTCGACGTGGCGTGGTTTGTCCAAGTACCGCTCCACGAAGCACTCGCCGCGGCCGAACGCGGTGACCGCTTCACGCACCGCTGACTCGTACAGCTCGGGGATTTCCTCGAGGTTGCGGGCGACCTTCATGCCACGTCCGCCGCCGCCGAACGCTGCCTTGATAGCCACCGGTAATCCATACTCGCGGGCGAATGCCACGACCTCGTCTGAGCCAGTGACCGGGTTAGCGGTGCCCGGTACCAACGGCGCGCCGACCTGCATCGCAATATGACGCGCGGTGACCTTGTCGCCGAGATCCCGGATCGACTGCGGACTGGGCCCGATCCAGATAAGCCCCGCGTCGATCACGGCCTGCGCGAATTCTGCGTTCTCCGACAGAAATCCGTAGCCCGGGTGCACGGCGTCGGCTCCGGATCGGGCCGCGAAATGCAGGATTTTGCCGATATCGAGGTACGAGTCCTTCGGCGTGGACCCGCCGAGCGCATAGGCCTCGTCGGCGATCCGCACGTGTAGCGCGTCCAGATCTGGATCGGCGTACACAGCTACCGATTTCAGGCCGGCGTCGCGCGCGGCGCGCGCCACTCGGACGGCAATCTCCCCGCGGTTGGCAATCAATACCGTGTGCATTGCTCTCCTCTTTCAGCGGGATTGTGAGTCTGGCGCAACGCTCTGGAGCTGCGCTGGACTCACGACCCGGAGTTTCTATTCCACAGATCCGTTACCCGCAGGCCGACGTCCGCCAGCAGGCGCCGAACCAGCGGTAGTGCAAGGCCGACCACGCATGACGGGTCGCCGTTCACGGAGTCGACAAACCAGCCGCCGAGCCCGTCGATAGTGAATCCGCCCGCCACTTCAAGAGGCTCGCCCGAATCGATGTAAGCGGCCAATTCCGCCTCGTCAGGGCTGCCCATCGTGACGGTAGTGCGGGAATGGCCGGTCGACCGCGCGATGATCCACCCGGCCGCAACGCGCAGCACGGTATGCCCCGTAATGAGCTCACCTGCGCGTCCAGTCTGCTGCGCCCAGCGGCGCCGCGTTTCATCCCGCGTGTGTGGTTTGCCCTGCAAGTCACCGTCGATGAGCAGCATCGAATCGCCCGATATGACGACAGCGTCGGCCAGCGCTGGATTGCTGGCATAGCTGCGAACCACAGCCTCGGCCTTCGCCGCGGCGAGCGCTTCGATAATAACGGCGGGCTCGTCGCCCGCATGCGCGGATCGCACGGCGTCTTCGTCCACGCCGGAGACAAGTACCACTGGATCGATTCCCGCATTGCGTAGCACTGTCAGCCGCCCCGTTGACGCTGACGCCAGCACCACGGTGGGAGCTCTGCTCATTGCGACTTCGTCACGACGGGCACCGCCCGCTTCGCCCGCGCTCACTGCGACATTGGTTCGCGCGGGCTGCGCTCCCCGGCGCCCTGCGACTTCGTCACGACGGGCACCGCCCGCTTCGCCCGCCCTCACGGGAGCACACCGGTGGCCCACCACGCGTGCGGGCCGGGCTGCGGCAGAGAGCCGAGCCTCGATGGGCGGGCTGTCCAGACGGAGCGCGGCGGGGGAGTCGTCATACCTGCCACGTGATCGGAGACTGTGAGCTGGGCAACCACCGCAACCACTACGGCAGCTGCCGTCACATCATCTAAATTTTCGCGGAAGTGTGGGGTGATATTTGTTCGTTCCGACTGCGCTCCCCGGCGCCCTGCGATTTCGCCACGACGGGCACCGCCCGCTCCGCCCTTACCGAACGTCACAGCGGAATGTTTCCGTGTTTGCGGGCCGGCAGCGTTTCCCGCTTATCGGCCAGTGCGCGCAGCGCGCGGGTGAGACGGATGCGAGTCTCGGACGGCCGGATAACCTGGTCCACATACCCGCGGTCGGCGGCGACGTACGGGTTCGCCAGATGCTCCTCGTAGTTGGTCTGCAGCTGGCTGCGCAGCTCCTCTTGTGCGGAGTTGTCCAACGGCGATCCATCTGCAGTCGATCCGTTGGCTGCCGCGGCTTGAAGTTCCTTGCGGTACAAGATATTGACCGCGCCCTGCGCCCCGACGACGGCGATTTGTGCGGTCGGCCAGGCCAGGTTAATATCAGCGCCGAGATGTTTCGACCCCATCACGTCGTAGGCCCCGCCGTAGGCCTTGCGAGTGATCACCGTCATCAGCGGCACGGTTGCCTCGGCGTAGGCGTAAATCAGCTTCGCGCCGCGCCGGATTATGCCATTCCATTCCTGGTCCGTGCCCGGTAGGAAACCCGGCACGTCGACAAATGTCACGATCGGCACGTTGAACGCGTCGCAGGTGCGGACGAACCGCGCGGCTTTTTCCGACGCGTTGATGTCTAACGTGCCCGCGAGATTCATCGGCTGATTGGCGACGATTCCGACGCTCCGACCGTCGAGCCTGCCGAAGCCGACGACCACATTTGGCGCGAACAGCTCCTGTACCTGAAGGAATTCGCCGTCATCCAGGATGGCTTCGATGACGCTCGTCATGTCGTACGGCTGGTTTGCCGAATCCGGGATTAACGAGTCCAGCGCGAGATCAGTGTCTGTCACGGTGAGATCTGTATCGCACTCGACGATTGGCGGGGCGGACAGGTTGTTCGACGGCAGGTAGCCGAGCAGCTCGCGCACGTAGTCCAACGCGTCGTGCTCGTCTGTGGCCAGGTAGTGCGCAACCCCGGAGCGGGTGTTGTGCGTGCGTGCGCCGCCCAGGTCCTCGAGCGAAACGTCTTCACCCGTAACGGATTTCACCACATCGGGCCCGGTGATAAACATTTGCGAGGTGCCGTCGACCATCACCACGAAGTCGGTGAGCGCGGGTGAGTACACGTGCCCGCCGGCTGCCGCGCCCATAATGACGGAGATCTGCGGCACCACTCCGGACAGATGCACGTTGCGACGGAATATCTCCGCATACAACCCCAGAGAGACGACACCCTCCTGAATGCGCGCGCCGCCACCCTCGTTGAGTCCGACGATCGGCCGCCCGGTCTTCGCCGCGAAATCCAGTACCTTCACGATCTTTTCGCCGTAAACCTCGCCGAGCGCACCACCGAATACGGTGGCGTCCTGGGAGAACACGGCGACCTCGCGGCCGTCCACTGTGCCGAACCCAGTCACGACGCCGTCGCCGTAGGGTCGCTTCGACTCCATACCGAACGCGGTGGAGCGGTGCCGAGACATGGCGTCGAACTCGACGAATGAGTCGGGGTCGAGAAGATAGTCGAGGCGTTCGCGCGCCGACAGCCTGCCCCGGGCATGCTGTCTCTCGGCCGCAGCCCCTGCAGGAGCATCGATATTGTCCGCCCAGCGCCGATCGAGGTCGGCGATTTTGGCGGCGGTGCTGTTACTTGTGCCGGGCGAGGTCCGGCTGCGATCGAGCCCAGACAACGGCGGAGTGGTGTGACGTCCGGGCTCAGAAGCTGGCATGCTC
>JBDTAR010000039.1:0-24017 GCA_039924545.1 Nakamurella sp.
TGTTCGTCGAGGTCCTTCGCCATGCGGGAGACCTGCGACTTCGACAGAGAAGTGATCCCCAGGGTCTGCACCAGCTTGTCCATGCGGCGGGTCGACACACCCAGCAGGTAGCAGGTAGAGCAGGTAGCGACCTCGCTGATCATCGCCGACTCGGCGCGTTTGCGCCGCTCCAACAGCCACTCCGGGAAGTAGCTTCCCGAACGCAACTTGGGGATGGCCACGTCGAAGGTGCCCACCCGGGAGTCCAGCTCCCGGGTGCGATACCCGCTACGGGAATTGACCCGATCCGGCGAGACGACGCCATAGCCGACGCCGCACACGCTATCGGCGTCCGCCGACAACAGCGCGTTGATCACCGTGGCCAGAAGCTGGTGCATCAAAACCGGCGACGCGTCGCCGAGAGCCTGGTCAAGAAGGTGTGCAGGGTCGATGATGTGTGGTGCGGTCATCGTGATGATGTCCTTTCGAGAGTGCTTTGAACGGTTCACTCGAAACCTCAAACGGTGACCGCACCACTATCCCGCAGACACGCCGGGAAGACGATCACGACCACCGCGATACACCACTATGCGGGACCCCACTAGTGACCGTCCGGCAAAGAGCCGAACCGGCAACCGCCCTGTGTGTGATCTGCGTCCGAGTAACCATGCGGATCTGTGTCCGGATAACCGACCGAATCTGTGTCCGGGACACACAACGAGTCGAACCTGCCTCTGAGGGCGCCGTTCCACACTGTTTCCGGAGCAGCCACGAACATTCGTGTCCGACAGCGAAAACGCTTGCCGCGGTGGGGTTTTCAGCAAATCGCGATACCGGCGCGGGGCGGCGGTGCGGGGATGGTCGGATGCATTCCGACGGATTGGTCCGTAGCCAGATGCTCTATCCGTTGAGCTACGGGCGCATGTTTAGTTATTGTTATTCAGTACCGTCAGTTATGTCGTGCTGATAGTACCTGGGTCGTGCTGGTGGCACCTAGAAGCAATCTCGGCACCGCGGAAGCGGAGGGATTTGAACCCTCGGTGCCCGTAAGAGCACAACACATTAGCAGTGTGTCCCATTCGGCCGCTCTGGCACGCTTCCATTACGCCGCACACTGCTTGCGCGCCGCCCGGCAAGCGTACCTGCCGATGTGCCCCGCAAGCAAAATGCGTGTTGAGAGCCTCTCCGTGACGGTAATTTCGCCCTATCTCCGCGATGTCGCGGCTGTCGCCTTCACAACATTTCAGGTATGACGAAATCCTCACCGAGCACATGCCACGCCAAAAACGCGCGGACTGTTTGGTACCAGACCATCGCATGGTTCGGCGTGAGCACCCAGTGATTCTCGTCCGGGAAAAAGAGAAACCGGTGCGGCATCGGCTTTGCGGGATCTGCATGGACGAGCAGGTCCCACCACAGACGCAGGCCTTCACCGATCGGCACGCGGTAGTCCTTATCCCCGTGGATCACCAGCATCGGCGAAGTGATGTTTTCCGCGGACGCGGACGGGGTGTTCTGTCGGCTCATTTCAGGTGTCATCTCGTCGCTCCAGAAGCTCGGGGAGTCGGTTGTTCCGCCAAACGAAGGCAGATCCCACAGGCTGGCGTGCGAGACGATCGCTTTGAAGCGGTCGGTGTGTCCGGCGATCCAGTTCGCCATGTAGCCGCCGAACGATCCGCCCATCATCGCCGTGCGAGTCGCATCGAGATCGTCCCGCTCCGCGAGCACCGCGTCGGTCGCAGCCATGACGTCAGTGAACGGAGCGCCGCCCCAGTCGCCCCAGCCGCGGCGCAGCATGTCGTCGCCGTACCCGGTGGACAGCGCAGGATCCGGGAGCAGCACGGCGTAGCCTTCGGCGACCAACAGCCACGGGCACCATCGCCACGACCATGCGTTCCACGAGCCCACTGGTCCGCCGTGCACCCACAGCAGCAGCGGCGCTGGATGCTCTGCGGTGGCTCCGTGTGGCATCGCCAAATAGGAGCGGATCGTGGTGCCGTCGACGGCAGTCGCGGCGACCTCGCTCAGTGTGCCGGGGAACTCGGGGCGCAGGCCGGGCCCCGCAAGCTCGGCCGGCTGCTGATCATCAAGCGAGACTTCTAGCACCACAATGGTTCCGGGATCCGTGTAACTGGTGCGCACGGCAACGAGGTGGGCACCGTCCGGGTGTACTTGCACCGAGGAGTAGGCGCCGTCGACAACCAAGCGCCGGCGACGGCCACTCGCGACGTCAAGGGCGAAAACGGGCGAACGGCCGTTCTCGTCTGCGGTGAAGTACAGGGTGCTCCCGTCCGGCGACCAGGCCAGCGATGTGGGCCTCAGGTCACCGTCCAGCGGCAGTTCTTCGATAGCGTCACCGGCCGCAGCCATCATGTGCAGGGTCTCTCGGTGCGGCTCGGTAGGCGTCCCATAGGTCATGCGGACGAAGGCGACTTGATTGCCGTCCGGCGAGATAGCCGGTAGTCCCACGTGCGCGCGCAGTTGTGCGAAAAGCTCCGTGCGCTCCCCGGTGGCCAGGTCGATGCGCACCAATGTGTCCGCGAGATCCGTGTGCGGGTGCACATTCCGCCACGTGGTCACCACAAAGGTCCCATCGGCGCTGACGTCCATATCTGCCTCGGCAAGTCCGCGCCCCGCATCAGGCGTCACGTCGCTCAGCACGAGGAATTCGTCATACTCGTTTGTCGGCAATTCATCCGGCACATCATCAGCACTGCCGCCACGCTGCCAAGTCGCAGTGAACAGTCGTGGCTGTTGCGGCCCCAAATCGTGATCCCAATAACGCACCGGGTAGCCGTCGTGCAGGATCGCGGATACCTTCGCGTCCTTGCGCTTCTTCCGCTTCGCCGAGTCTTCGTCGGCGGTGGCCGTCCGTTCGAAAACACTTGCTGTCGCGACAATTTCGCCGCTTCCGCGAGCCACCCGCACGCCGGAGATTCCGCCATCGCGAGAGGCCACTTGGCGCGCTTCGCCGCCGCCCGCAGGCAAAAGCCACAGCGCGGGCTTCGCATCGTCGGACGGCTTTTCGGCGGCCGGATCGGGGCGTTTGGAGACGAACAGCACGGAGTTGTCCGGCAGGATCTGTGGCGCCGCTTCGCCGGGCGCGGAACGGGTTAGTCGGCGGGCGGGCCCGTCGCCGTCAAGGTCAACCTCCCACAGCGCCGAAACATATTTCGTCTTGTCCGCGGACAACTCAGTCGCGACCGCCACCAACCGCGAGCCGTCCGGGGACAGCGCGATCGATCCCTGTCTGCGCAGGGCCACAAAGTCGGCGAGGTCGTGGAACGGAGTGGAGCCGGTGTGCGGGTTCATCTCCTCATCGTGCCGCGTCTGCGGAGGTTCGGCAGCCTCAACGTCCGGCGACTCCCCCTTGAGCCGCGGCAATGAACTGGTCGAATGCGTCCGGGTCGGCCAGCGCATCCCGTGAGATCACGGCCGAAATGTCCGCTCCGGCGAGGATCCGCTTGACGGGCACTTCGCATTTCTTGCCGTTGAGTGTCCGCGGAATCGCGTGCACTGCGATAATCTGCCCGGGCATATGACGCGGCGAAAGCTCTTTGCGCACTATGGCTTTCACATCCGACGTGACAGCCGCCAGGTGCGCTCCGTCCGCGAGGACAACAAACAACACCAGATCACCTTCGCCGTCAGGGCCAGAGGTATCGATGACCAGCGAGTCGGTGACTCCCTCAATGTCTTCGACGACGCGATAAAACTCGGCGGTGCCCATACGGATACCGCCACGGTTGAGGGTGGCGTCGGAACGGCCTTCGATCACAACCGAACCGCGGTCGGTGATCTTGATCCAGTCACCGTGTCGCCAGATGCCAGCGGGCGGCGAACCGTCAGTTGAATTCGCTGCGAAGTAGTCGAAGTAGGCGGCGCGTATGCGGGAGCCGTCGGTGTCGCCCCAGAAATAGATCGGCATCGACGGCATCGGCGCGGTGAGCACCAGTTCTCCGACCGTGCCAATCACGGACGTACCAGTCTCACTAAAAGCCTCTACCTTGGCGCCGAGCGCTCGAACAGATATTTCGCCTCGCCACACCGGCACGGTCGGTACGCCGCCGACGATGGCGGTACACACGTCGGTGCCGCCGGACACCGATGCGATCTGCACTTGCGGGCCGATATGTTCTGCGACCCAGTCGAAACCGTCTGAGAACAAAGGAGAGCCGGTCGACCCGACGACGCGGACGCACGAAAGATCCAGTTCCGCTTCGGGTGTCAGCCCTGCGGCGCGACAAGCGTGAATGAACGCGGCCGATATCCCGACGTAACCGATCCGGTGCTTAGCGGCGAGCCGCCACAGCACGGACAGATCGGGCTTGCCAGGATTCCCGTCATACATCACCACTGTGCTACCGACCAGCAGGCCGCCAACCAGCAGATTCCACATCATCCAGCCGGTGGTGGTGAACCAGAAGAATGAGTCGCCAGGTCCGAGATTGTGGTGCAGGCGAAGGGTTTTCAGGTGTTCAAGGAGGATGCCACCGACGGATTGCACGATCGGCTTCGGTAGCCCCGTGGTACCCGACGAGTACAGCACCCATAGCGGGTCGTTGAAGCCGACGGGGACGAATTCCGGCGTGGCAGCTTCGGCGACAAGATCGTCCCAGGTGATGGCGCCGTCCGGCGCTGCGGAGCCGAGGGCTGGAATGTGTACGACGCCGGCAAGCCCGGGCAGCGCCGACCGAATGTGTTGCACGGTCTCGGAGATGTCGAAATCTTTGCCGCCGTACGTGTAGCCGTCGACCGCGATGAAGACGGTCGGTTCAATTTGGGTGAATCGGTCGATGACGGAGGCGGCACCGAAATCCGGCGAACACGACGACCACACTGCCCCGAGCGCTGCGGTCGCCAAGAACGCCACACTGGCCTCGAGGCGGTTGGTGGCGAGCGCGACAACCCGGTCGCCACGCGCCACACCCAAGCGCCGTAGTCCTGCCTCGGCCGCCCCGACCATGGCGCGCAGCTCGGCGACGGTGATGTGCCGCTCGGCGCCAGTCTCGTCGGCTTCGATAATCGCTATGTCGGTATCGCTGCGGCCGTCAATGTCTGCCAGCGCGTGCTCGGCATAGTTCAGTGTGCCGCCAGTGAACCACTGGGTTCCTGGCATCGCGGCGTCGGTGAGCGCTGGTCCGGGCACATCGTGCCATTTGACTGTGAAGTAGTCGGCGATCGCCTGCCAAAAGCCACCGACGTCGGTCACGGACTCCTGCCACAGGGCGGCGTAATCCTGGTACGGACGCCCGGTGCGGGAGGAAAGGAATGTTGCGAATCGTGCGACGGCCGCCTGGGAGATCTGTTCCGGTGACGGCTGCCAGCACACCTGAGGAATGGGCATGCTCTTTTCCTACACGACTGTGCCCGATAACGCGATGTGGTTTTCGCACACTTTCAGCTGCCTTTATCGAAGGTGAGCGTCGAACCATCCGACTGCATGTGCCCAGGCGTCGGCGGCGGCCTCCGCATCGAAGTTCGGCGACGTGGGGTCGGTCGCGAACGCGTGACCGACAGTGGGGTATCGCACGATGCTGGTGGGCAGCGCGGTGCCCAGCGCCGTGTCGCGGAGCTGTTCGACGTCTTCGGTAGTGATCGAGCGGTCCTTGTCGCCGTACATCCCTAACCACGGGCAGCGCAGTCTCGCGCCTGAGTCGAGGCCGGGAGGCACGCCTTTCCACCGAGACTTGGAGACGCCGCCGCCGTAGAAGGTGACCGCTGCCGCAAAGTCGCCGCTCGCGGCCTGCCACAGCGAGATCGTCCCACCCATGCAGAATCCGACGATGCCCATCCGGCGTGGCACCACCCCAGCGGAGTCGAGATACTCACGCGCATCGGCAATATCGTGCGCAACATCATCACCGTTGAGATTCGTCATGAGCGGCCGGGCCTCTTCGAATTCGGTGACCGGATCGACCGCCACCCGGTGATAGAGGTGCGGGGCGACCGCCAAATATCCCTGCCGCGCAAACCGCTCAGTGGCCTCAACCATCGACGGCGAGACACCGAACGCATCTTGTATGACGACAATCCCGGCAGTGGGCTCGGGTCCCGCAGGAGTGCTCACGGTGAGCGGAACGGAGTGGACTCCGACGGAACGCGACGTGAGTACGTCTGGACCATCGGAGGAAAACTGGGTCTCAAGAGAATCAGCCATGTCTCTATACGACCACATTTTCGTCATCGGCGCCTGGGTGTTGCCCATCACCACGCGTCGTCTCCCCGAAGCCTCGTCTCCCCGAAACTGTGGCACGAGCAGGGGAAAAGGCCCACGAACCCTGCTCCACACACAGTTTCCAAGGCGCGCGCGGATCGCTGGCCGACGGGGCCTGACCTGAGGAATTCGTCATACGTAGTACCGCGATAGTCTCAGCGCAGAGAAGCGACGTCGACGGAGGATCACCCATGGTTGTGTTACGAGACGCCCTAGCCAAGTTACCGGCCTACACGCCAGGCCGCACCGTGCCGGGCGCCGTCAAGCTCGCGTCTAACGAGATGCCCTATCCGCCTTTGCCTTCCGTGGCCGAGGCTATCGCGTCCCTAGTCTCCGCCGAGCAGACTACCGGATTCAACCGGTATCCGGACAATGCCGCCGTGGCGCTCTCCGAGGCGTTGGCGGCTCATGTGGGCGCCGAGGTGGCGAACATAGCGGTGGGCTGCGGCTCGGTGGCGCTGTGCCAACAATTAATCCAAGTGACCTGTGATGATGGCGACGAAGTCTTGTTCCCATGGCGTTCGTTCGAGGCCTACCCGATCGTGACCACCGTCGTCGGGGCGGTGCCAGTGACTGTGCCGGTCGGCGCCGATCACCGGCTGGATCTTGGGGCGCTCGCCGCAGCCATCACCGAGCGCACCCGGCTGGTCTTCGTCTGCACGCCGAATAACCCCACGTCGACGGTCGTGACGGATGCTGAGCTCACCGCGTTTCTGGACGCCGTGCCGGAAAGGGTGCTCGTCGTCGTCGACGAGGCCTATGTCGAGTTTGTCCGCGACCCGTCGGCTGCAAAGGGCGTGGCGGCGGCCCTGTCCCGGCCGAATGTGGTCTCGATTCGGACGCTGTCTAAGGCGTATGGGCTGGCAGGCTTGCGCGTGGGCTACGCGGTGGGCTCCGCCGGGATCATCGCGGCGATTCGGAAGGTCGGGTTGCCTTTTGCGGTGAACGATCTGGCGCAGGTAGCGGCGGTAGCGGCACTATCCGATGCCGCCTTACCAGAACTTGAGAAGCGGCTGGCCATCGTTCTGTCCGAGCGTTCCCGGGTGCTCTCGGCGCTGCGCGAGGCCGGATACGGGGTCCCTGAATCGCAGTCGAATTTCGTCTGGTTGCCGCTACGCGAGCGGGCTGCCGAATTTGCGTCGCATTGTGAGGCCGGCGGCGTCATCGTGCGGCCGTTCGCAGATGCGACCGGCGGAGTGCGAGTGACGATCGGTTTGCCTGCCGGGAATGACGCTTTCCTCGCCGCTGCCCGCTCGTTCAACCTCTAGCCCGCAACCCTTAGCCCGCAACACCCAGCCCGCAACACCCAGCCCGCAACACCCGGTCGTGTTACCTAGCGCGGGATATACGCCGCGCTAGGTAACACGACCGGGGTACTGCAACTGCGGAGGCGGAGGGATTTGAACCCCCGAGGCTTTTACACCTGGCCGCTTTCAAGGCGGCTTCCTTCGGCCGCTCGGACACGCCTCCGCCCAATAGGGTAACAGCGTCCAGCCGCCTGTTTGCTAGCTGATCCGAAACTCGGCTCATCCGGCCGGGATGAGTGCGGATTCCTTCTCGTGTTTGCCGGCGGCCTCATCGAGAGCAGCACCCTCGATGTCAACATTCGGCAGGATCTTGTCCAGCCATTTCGGCAAATACCACGCGTGGCGACCGAGCAGTGTCATGACGGCCGGTACCAGTGTCATACGCACCACGAACGCGTCGACCAAAACGCCCAACGCGAGCGCGAAGCCTATCGATGCGATGATCGAATCCGGCGCCAGGATGAATCCGCCGAATACGCTGCCCATGATGATCGCTGCAGCGGTCACCACGCGGGAACCAGCTGAGAAGCCGCCATGCACCGCCCCTTTAGCGTCCCCTGTGTGTCTGCCCTGGTGTACCCAGGCCTCTCGCATGCCAGCAACGAGGAATACTTCGTAATCCATTGCGAGGCCAAACAGCACTCCGACCAGGATGATCGGTAGGAAGCTGACGATGGGCGAGGCCGTGTGCACGCCGAACATCGAGCCGAGCCAGCCCCATTGGAAGACGGCAACCACCAAGCCGAAGCTCACCGCGATAGAGAGCAGGAATCCAAGCGCCGCCTTGATAGGCACCAGGATCGACCGGAACACCACGAGCAGCAGTATCAGCGCGAGCCCGACCACGATCGCCAGGTACACCGGCAGAGCACTGGCAAGCTTGTCGGACACGTCGATCTGCATCGCGGTTTGCCCGGTGACGTCGATGGTGGCGCCTAGGCGTTGGCCGAGTTCGGGCGCCATTGCGCGGATCGCGTGCACCAGGTCCTCGGTCGCCACCTCGCTGGGGCCGGTCCCCGGGATCACCTGAACTACACCCATCGTTCCGTCTGGGGCGGCACCAGCTGGCTGCGCGGCCACCACATTGGGCAGCTTCGCGAGGTCGTTCATCGTGCCGAGCAACGCGCTGTTCAGACCCGCTGGACTATTCGGCTGCACGGTGACAATCAGCGGCCCGTTCGCGCCAGGCCCGAACGCGCCGGAGATAAGGTCGTAGCCATGTCGCTGCGTCGTGGTGGGCGCCGCATTTCCATCGTCCGGTAAGCCTAGGCGCAGCGAGAACGCGGGTATGGCAAGTACTCCCAGTGCAATGACGCCGACGATGAGCACCGCGATGGGCCGCTTGCCGACGAACGTGGCCCAGCGGTTCTTACGAGGCTGCACCGCGGTGTGGACAGCAACTGGTTCACGGTTCGACGCAGCTTCGGTATCGACAGCTGCGCTGTCGGCGGCGCCATCTACAGCGCTGTTTGCGGTGCCGCTATCGGCGGAAGCGCGAGCTGCTACGTACCGAGCACGATCCTTGCGGCGCAGTACCTTTGGGCCAGCGAAACCGAGCAACGCGGGCACCAGCGTGATGGCGACCGCGACCGCCATGACTACGGTTCCTGCAGCGGCAATACCCATGACAGATAGGAACGGGATTCCCACCACGGTCAGCGCCGCCAGCGCAATCACCACGGTGAGCCCGGCGAACACGACTGCCGATCCGGCGGTGCCCACCGCACGGCCGATCGATTCTTTGATCTCCATGCCATGCCGCATCTGCAGCCGATGTCGATTGACGATGAACAGTGCATAGTCGATACCCACCGCAAGCCCGAGCATGAGAGCGAGAATGGGCGCGGTAGAAGTCATTTCGGTGAATCCGGAAACGATCAGGATTCCGGACATGCCGACCCCGATACCAATCAACGCGGTCAGCAGCGGCAATCCAGCTGCAACTACCGAGCCGAATGTAATGAGCAGGACCACGAGTGCGATCACTACACCGAGGCCCTCTGTCGACCCGATCGCAGGCATCTGCTTGACGGCGGCTCCGGACAGATCAATCGTCATACCGTCGACGGAGAATTCGGATGCCAAGTCGGCCAGACGAGTCTGTGTTTCGACGGGTACCTCGGTGATTTGGCCTTTGAACATAATCTGCGCCATGCTCACCCGCCCATCCGGCGAGATCGCCTTCGCCTGCTGCGGGTCAACCACTCTCGTGACAGATGGCAGCTCGGCGGCCTGTGCCAACATGGACGAGACCGCCTTGCTGTACGCCGGCCCTGTCAGCGCTTGCCCCTTCGGGACGGCGAACACGATGCGACCGGTAGCACCGGCGAAGGCGGGCAGCTTCGTAGCCATCTGCGCCATCGCAGCCTGCGCCGGTGTGCCGGGAATCGACACGGCGTCTGTCATCGTGCCGTGCAGTCCGAGTGCGGCGCCACCGAACCCAATGAGCGCGATTAGCCAGGCAACGAGTATGGACCGCCGCTTTCGCGCGGCGAATTGTCCGATGCGGTAGAGCAAGCGTGCCATAACAGCCTTCTTGTGGTCGGAGTTGTCCTACCGGCGGGCATTTCGCCCTCCAGCCAGGGTGTTGTTGGGGTCAGGTAGTGAGTGAATCTGTGGGTGCTGCGGGTCGCGCTACTGTCAGAACGTCGGGATTGATGATGGAAAACGCGGCGCTCAAAAGCGCTCCGAGATCGGCATTGCTCGCGCTGTGGCCCGGCTCCTGGCAGGCTGTTGCCCACCGAGTGAATACCTCCCGGCCAGCGGTCACGGCGAAGCCCGCGAGAAGGCGCACTCGAATGTCGTCGGATGCGAGCCCCGAGCGCCGAGCGACTTCGTCGCTCACCATCTCTACGACAATTTCGTCACCGGCCAGCGCACATGCCTGTAGTTCCGGCTCCATGGCGCCGATAGCGTGCAGCGCCCCCCAGCGCTCGACGCCGTCCTGTGCGACGGCGAGTAATCCGGTTTGCAAAACGCTCAGCAGGCTTGCGCTTGCCGGAGCCTGCCGAATGGCGTCCAAGACGTCGTCCAGCCAGCCGTCGGTGACGGCGACGATGCATTCTGCCTTCGACGCGAAATAGTTGGAGAAGGTGCGGCGTGAAACACCCACGTCCGCAACCAGTTCGGAGATGGTGAAGCCCGCGAAGCCACGATGCTGAGCGAGTTCGAGTGCATGTTCAGCGAGCGCGCGCCTCGTGGCGTCCTTCTTGCGCTCGCGCAGTCCCACATTATCCGGGGTGACAACGATGCCAGAAAGTTCCGCACCACCGCTCGAGTGCTCAATTACGTCGGTATCCACAGGCATTACTGTACGAGTTAATTGCTCATTGCGCAAAGTTGCTCATTGTGAATCAGGCCACGTCGATCACGTCGCCATAATCTGATCAGACACGGATCAGCGCAGGACTGTGTCCCACCCACCAGCGACGCGACAACTGGGAGTAGCCATGAAGTTCAACCGCAGCGCGCGGCTCGACACGTCGCAGGTGCGAGACAGGCGCGGCAGCCCTGGCGGCCGCGCCGGCGGATTCCCAGGCGGACGAGCTGGCGCAGCTGGCGGCGGCCTGGGCCTGGTCGGAGTGATCGCGGTCATCGTCTTCGCCGTGCTGTCCGGTGGCTCGGACGGTGGCGGACTCGCTGGCGGGCTGCTGGACCAACTCGGCGGCGACGACGGGGGCAGCCAAGTGGCCGACAACACGGAGCTGGACGAGTCTTGCCGCACCGGCACGGACGCCGGCGCGAGGGACGACTGCGCCGTAGTCGCGATCGTCAACTCGGTGCAGTCCTACTGGAGCCACGCCTTCGACGGAAGCGGCGAGCCGTATTCCAACTCGCCGACTGTGTTCTATTCGGGCAGTACAGCGACCGGGTGCGGTCGGGGCAGCGCCGCCATGGGGCCGTTCTACTGCCCCAGCGACACAACCGTCTATATCGACCTCTCGTTTTGGAAAGAGCTCGAAACCCAGTTTGGGGCAGACGCCTCCACCTTCACTCAGGCCTATGTGATCGCACACGAATATGGTCACCATGTCCAGGATCTCCTCGGCGCGACCGACTCCGTGACCACCCGACCCGGGCCTGCGTCGGGCTCAGTACGGCTGGAGTTGCAGGCCGACTGTTATTCGGGCGTGTGGGCCAACCACGCGTCCACGGTGCCGGGCGCTGACGGGCAAGTTCTGATCAGCGATATCACCGACGCAGATATCGATAACGCCGTCGATACCGCCGGCAAGATCGGCGACGACTGGATCCAGGCGCACCTCGGCGGAAGCAACCCGGACCCGTCGAAGTACACGCACGGAACCACCGCGCAGCGTCAGAAATGGTTCAAGGCAGGCTATTCCACCGGCGACCCGAACCGCTGCGATACGTTCGCGGCCAGCAATCTCGGCTAACGACAGCGGGCGGCGCAAACCAACGCAAACGGTGTTGGTTACCGCACACTGCGGCAGCTAACGCAAACGGTGTCTGCTACAACAAACAGTGTTCCCTACAACAGGCAGTGTTCGCTACAACAGACAGTGTTCGCTACAACAGACAGTGTTCGCTACAACAGACAGCGTTTGCTACAACAGACAGCGTTCGCTACAACAGGAAACCCGCGGGGAACGGGTCGGTGGGGTCGAGCATGTACTGCGCGGTGCCGGTCACCCACGCTCGCCCGGTGATCAATGGCACGACGGCGTCGTACGGGCCCACAGTCTCGGTGCCGATTAGCCGCCCTACGAACTGAGTTCCGATGAACGACTCATTGACGAAATCGGTATCCAGCGCCAACTCGCCGCGGGCATGTAACTGCGCCATACGCGCGGAAGTGCCGGTACCGCACGGAGATCGGTCGAACCAGCCGGGGTAGATAGCCATGGCGTGCCGCGAATGATGAGCGTCAGAGCCGGGAGCAATCAGAGCCACGTGGTGGCAGCCGCGAATGGTCGAGTCGAGCGGGTGGATCGGCTCATCGACCGCGTTGACCGCGCCCATCACGGCAAGGCCTGCGCGCAGCAGATCCTCTTTCGCAGCGGGCTCGAACGGCAGGCCTAGGTCGGCGAGATTGACCATGGCATAGAAGTTTCCACCGTAGGCAAGGTCGTATCGAACCTTGCCGAAGCCAGGTACGTCGACGAGTCCATCTAACGTCACGGAGTAGGACGGCACGTTGCGAATGGTCACCGCGGTCGCGTGGCCGTCTGTCACGGCGACCTCTGCAATGACGAGCCCGGCCGGGGTGTCCAACCGGATCGTGGTCACTGGCTCGGTCACGGGCACCATTCCAGTTTCCACCAGAACGGTTGCCACGCCGATGGTCCCGTGCCCACACATCGGCAGGCACCCGGACACCTCGATGTACAGGACACCGAAGTCCGCATCGGGACGGGTCGGCGGCTGCAGAATCGCGCCAGACATCGAGGCGTGCCCGCGCGGCTCGTACATGAGGAGCGTGCGCAGCTCATCGGAGTGTTCTAGAAACCAGTTCCGACGCTCCATCATCGTCGCGCCGGGCAGCGTCCCGACTCCACCGGTAATTACCCGCGTCGGCATACCTTCTGTATGCGAGTCGACCGCGTGCAGGATCTTGGTCGTACGCATCGCATCTCCTTGGTACGCAGTGCTTTTCAGCTTAGTCAGATTAAGAGAGCGTGGCTGTCATACGGCTACCGACATACGGCTACCGACGCACGATCGCCTCATCAGTGCCATGTTACACATTACCGTCGACGAGGAACAGCGTCTAAGGCGCTGTTGGCCCCGACTGAACGGACCGCGATGGCACCGTTTGCTGCGACAGAATCCCGACAATGTGTTCGAAGAAGGCATCGGAGTCGACCGACTCGATCACGGTGGCGTTCGCCACCAGCTCATGCACACCCCACGACATCGCGGAATAGCCTCGGGTCAGATCCGAACCACACTCGACATCCACGTGGTACTCAGAACTCTCGAGCACCAGCTCGGGATGTAGCAGCACGGCTGCATCGAGCGAGTCGGGATGGGTAGAACCGTCGATACCGACAGACCGATCAAAATCCAGTGTCGCCCCGACGATTGTGGTGAAAAATTGGGCGAGCGGGGTGTCAATCGCCGCGATCCGATCAAGCCGATCCGTACCAAAGACCGCATCACGCAGGGTGAGTGGATCCCACGGGATAATGACTATGTTGAACCCCGCCGCAAATACCGCCTTCGCAGCTTCTGGATCGACGTAGAAATTGAACTCCCCTGCCGCGGTGATATTGCCGCGTCCGTTGTTCGACCCACCCATGATGTGCAGCGCCTTAACGTTGCGCACGAAGTCACGGTCCTTCGCGGCGGCCACAGCGATATTTGTCAGCGGCCCGATCGCCACAATGCAGAGCTCACCTGGATTCTCGGCCGCGAGGCGAATTAGCGCGTCAACACCATGTTCCGGGTTCGGCACCAAATCGGTCATGTCTATAGACAGCCCGCCGACACCGTCACCATGGACGTTTTCGGCACTGATCCACGGTCGAAGGAACGGCTGTTGGCAGCCCAGGTGTACCGGAACGGCATCGAGCTTCCCCGCTACCGAAAGGGTCAAAAACGCGTTTCGGACCTGCTGTTCGAAGCCGACATTGCCCGCGACCATGGTGATGGCCTTGACATCGGCGGCCGGATCGAGCACGCAGGTCAGAATTGCGACGCAATCATCCTGCGCGGTGTCGGTGTCGATCACCAGAGGAATAGGCATGTGCGGGGGCCTCCACAAGGGTCGCGGGCGAATCGGCGTAATTGGCCCTGTTCATTCCATGTTCATAGGTATGACGGAATCCTCGGCCACGCTCGCACCGACATTTTTACGTTGTCCCTGAGAGTTTGAAGCACGATCTGAACCTTGTCAACGTGGAGGGCACACCGTATGTTTACTTCATGTCTATTGAGGGATCTAGCGACCATCGGGCTCGTCGATGATGGTCAGTAGCCACGGACAGACGCCTCGGGTCGCCGTAGTGGGCAGCTATGGCGTCGGGCTGACTATGCGGGTGGGTGCGCTGCCCACAGCCGGCGAGACCGTCACCGGCGCGACGTTTTCCCAAGGCGCCGGCGGAAAAGGCTCAAACCAGGCAATCGGCGCAGCTAGACTCGGCGCCGAGGTGAGCCTATTGACCGCAGTCGGCAAAGACGAATTCGGCATGGCTGCCCGCGCGCTATGGCGCTCGGAAGGAATCGACGAGTCCGGCGTCGTGACGGTCGACGCGGCAACGATGGTCGGTTTCATCCTGGTCGAGGCGGACGGGGAGAACCGAATCATCATCGCCCCCGGCGCGCTGGACCGGCTCGGCCCGGATGATGTCGATACCTTCGCCGCTTCCATCGCTCAGGCGCACATAGTGATGGTGTGCAACGAAATCCCGATTCAAACCGTGGTCGCCGCGCTGCGCACTGCGCACCACCTCGGGGTTCCGACTTTGTTCAATCCAGCGCCAGCCCGCGACCTACCCGCCGACGCACGACGGTTCGTTGACGTCCTCACACCCAATCTAGGTGAAGGGCGAACTCTCGCTGGCCTCGACGAAACAGCCGGAGTGGGCGAGGTTCTCGATCGTCTGCGTCAGATGTACACCGCAACGATCGTGCTAACTGCAGGTTCCGACGGGGCTTACGTGGATGAGCCCTCCGGGGCGCGAGTACACGTCGACGCTATCCGCCCGACGGCAGTCGTCGACACCACCGGCGCAGGCGACGCGTTCAATGCCGCGCTGGCCGTGGCTCTCTGCCGCGGCGACGCCGCAGTCGCGGCGGCACAGTTCGCCGTTGCTGCCGGCGCCTTCTCCGTCAGCAAGAACGAAGCAACTCCGGGCTTGCCCACGCCGGGGGACATTGCGGCCCTGCTCAGCGGGACCGCATCGCGCCACTAGCGCGGAAAACCCTACGCACGATGCACAGACCAGACAGAACAACTACACAACCACACCAGTCAGACCGACCAGAGGACCGAGGCACACGACATGACCTACTCAGCAAGCGATCCGGCTTCGTTAGCCCCCTACATCCAGCACACCCGCATTTCAGCCGGGCTGACCCGCGACGAGTTGGTGGCACATTGCGAAGAGGCCGTTCGCTACGGCTTCAACGCGGCAATGGTGCCTGCTAGCTGGCTGCCCCTGGCGGTTCACGTACTCAAAGACACCGGGGTCTTAGTCGCGTCCGCACTCGACTTCCCCACCGTCGGAGTCATGACGTCGGCCGGTAAGGCCGCCGAAGCGCGCGCTATCGCCGATGCCGGAGCAAGCCAGATAGATATGGGCGTGCAGGTCGGGTGGCTCAAGAGCGGCATGGAGCGCGAATTCGCCGCCGACATCGCTGGCGTCGTGGCTGCAGGCATAGCGGTGAAGGTCATGCTAGAGCTTCCACTGTTGACCCCCGAATTACGCGACCGAGCAGTGGATCTCGCCATCGAAGCCGGCGCCGCCTACGTGAAGAATGCGTCTAGCGGCGCCGTCGAGGTGGCCAACCCGGAGTCGATCAGCTACCTCGTGCAGCGCGCGAACGGCCGCGCCAAGGTCAAAGCCTCCGGCAAGATCACTACCTTGATCCAGGCAGTGTCCTTGCTCGACGCGGGCGCAGTACTGCTCGGCACCAGCTCTGGAATCGACATCGTCACCGGCGGTTCACACGGCACAGCGACATCGTCCGGGTACTGAGAAAGACACCGAAGACAGGGACACCGACGACAAAGACACCGATGGCAGAGACCTTGTTGGCGAAGACACTGTTGACGAAGGCCCAGACGGAGCAGCAGGTACCGCCGCCCACGTCGGATCTCGACTCACGTCACCTGCCGGATCTCTCGGTAGAGCCAGTGCAGTTCGACCGGGCGGGGCCCGATCCGCTGCATACCCAGATCGAGCAATTCTTGCGCGAACGGATCGTCAGCGGTCACTGGGCGTCGCGACGCCGCTTGCCACCTGAGCCGGAACTAGCCGCCCAGTTAGGGGTCAATCGCGGCACGCTGCGGCGCGCCCTAGCGGCGCTCATCAGGCAGGGACTGCTCGTCCCGTTGCGCGGTCGCGGCACATTCGTGGCGCCGATCGCGCAGGTGCCGACCATCGCCCAACGATTCCGCTCCCTCACCGAGGACCTTGCGGCACAGGGCTTCTCGTTTACTAGGCAAGTAAGATCGAGTAGCGTCGGCCGGCTCCCGCTGGCCGTCCAAACCGTGCTCGGCGCGACGCCCAGCACTCAGGGACTACGTCTGGAGCGCGTCTTCACCAGCACAGAGGGGCCGCTGGCGTACCTGGTCAATTATGTGCGGACCGACCGCTGCCCCGGTATCGAGCAGGTCGACTTCGAGCGCGTCGCCCTTTTCGACACCCTAGCCACCACATACGGTGTCACGATCACCGAGGGTCGCCGTACTCTGAGCGCCCAGGCAGCGACGGAAGATGTCGCCACCGCCCTCGCCATCGAGCTGGGCACGGCGACTCTGTTTATCGAGCAGGTGAGCTTCACCGACAGCGGCGAAGCCATCGAGTACTCCGACGTATGGATCAACAGCAACTTGGTCACCATCACCGCCGTGCTGCAGCGAGACTGACCCGGTCGTGCGTCTGGCGCAACCTCATAGCGTTGCGCCAGGCTCACGACCCCCGGATGACGGGACCGCGCATTACGGTGGACCCATGTACGCAGTGATCCCCTTCGCCCCTGACCCCGCCTTAGCTACCGGCCCGACCGCCGGCTCCCCCACACTTGATTGGGTCCAGGTCCCCGACCCCATCCTGCAGCCAGGTGAGGTGCTCATCGAGGTTGCGGCCGCAGGAGTGAACCGTGCCGATCTGCTACAAGCGCGTGGCCGATATGCCCCGCCACCCGGAGCATCATCGATCCTCGGCCTGGAGTGCTCCGGCACGATCGTTGACATCCACCCCGACACGGTCGGCACACCTTCACACTCGTATGACGCTGTTCGCGGCTTCGCCGTGGGCGACGCCGTGTGCGCCCTGCTCTCCGGGGGTGGGTACGCACAACGCGTCGCTGTGCCCGCCACACAGGTTCTCCCTGTGCCGCAAGGTGTCTCACTGGTGGATGCGGCTGGCCTGCCCGAGGTGGCGTGCACGGTGTGGTCGAACCTGGTGATGACGGCGGGGCTCACCTCGGGTAAGTGGGTGCTCGTGCATGGTGGCTCGTCGGGCATCGGCACCATGGCCATCCAGATCGCTCGGAGCCTAGGCGCGCGCGTCCTCACCACCGCGAGCACCAGCGAGAAGCTCTCCGTAGCAAGGAATTTAGGCGCGGAGGTAGCGATCGACTACAGCCACGAGGATTTCGTCATACGCGTCATGGACGCGACCGACGCGCACGGTGCCGACATCATTCTGGATGTTGTTGGTGGAGAATACTTGGCGCGTAATATTTCTGCCTTGGCCGATGGTGGGCGGCTGGTGATCATCGGCCTACTCGGCGGCTCCCGAGCAGAGCTGGACATCGCATCGCTCATGGCTAAGCGAGCGGGGGTCATCGGCACGCAGCTGCGCAATAGGCCACAGGTCGGGCCAGGATCGAAGGCGGAGGTAGTGGATCAGGTGCGCCGACACGTATGGCCACTGATCGAATCCGGCGACATCCTCCCGGTGATCGGGGCACGATTGCCAATTCAAAACGCGGCCGACGCGCACCACATGATGGCAGGCGGCGCCGTAATCGGAAAGACCCTACTCACTCGGGGCGTTCCTGGCGACCAGACCCCCTAGCACGCTGCCTACCGCAACCGGTGGCAGTCGGGTGTCGCTGCGGGCTGCAATGATGGGTGCCAGAAGCCAGAAATCGAGGAGGCCACGGATGAGCGACGGCGCACACAACGGAGAGCAGAGCGGTCCCCGAAAGATCGAGGTGATAGGGCCGGATGGTCAGCCTGTCGCCATTGCGCCCGCCTCCGCTGAGGACTCCGACGGCAGCACCGGCATCGGCGAGCCAGCCAAGGTGATGCGCATCGGCACCATGATCAAGCAGCTGCTTGAGGAGGTGCGAGCAGCCCCGTTGGATGAGGCAGCCCGGGTTCGGCTCAAGGAGATTCACGCCACCTCGATTAAGGAGCTGGAGTCGGGGCTGTCGCCTGAACTGCGCGATGAGCTAGACCGGCTTTCACTTCCGTTTAGTGACGACTCGGTTCCGTCCGAGAGTGAACTGCGAATCGCCCAAGCGCAGCTGGTTGGTTGGCTTGAGGGTGTGTTCCACGGGTTGCAGACGGCCATGTTTGCCCAGCAAATGGCGGCGCGTGTGCAACTCGAACAACGAGGGCACAGGGAATTGTCGCCGGGCGCCACCGACGGTGGTCCGGCCGGCGGGCAGCCCCACGGAACCGGGCAGTACCTCTAGGGCGCGACCTATCACGCGTGGCCGCCAGTTCGGCGGACGGTAAAACTTCGCTACTTTCGGTCCGCTGCATCCTTCGCGACGATGCCGAGAACCATGTCGACCTTTGAGCGAAATGTGCAGTCGATGAGTTCCCGAACATCCGCGTCGGCCTCGTACTCATCAGGTAAGCGCAGTGCCAGCAGCGTATTGAAAAGCATGCCGGTGGCCAAAATGTCGCTGGCCTCGTCGGGCCCCATTCCGGCCTCGTCGCGCAGAATCCGATAGATACTCACGAAGCCCGCGCGGGCTAGGGGCCCGATCACCGGGTCGTGCCCCACGATAAACCCCTGCATGATTGAGAGCAGGATGCCGCGATCCTTGATCAGGTCGACATAGGCGGCCCCTATGCGCGCCGCACGATTCTCGGCGTCATTGTCCTCGTCCCAATTGTCGACAATGACGGCGCGGAGAGCAGCGGCAAGCTTCTCGATCGCTCGTCCGAGAACCTCAATGAACAACTGTTCCTTGCTCCCGAACATCCGAACGACATAGGGCTGGCTGATTCCCGCCGCCTTCGCGATCTGATCAGTAGTAGCCCCGTAGTACCCGCGTTCACCGAAGACGCGGCTAGCTGCCGCGAGAATCTGCTCGCGGCGTTCTTCTGCCGAAATCCGTTCGCTACTTTTCCTCGTCACACTTGACATGTTATCAGTTGATAACTAGATTCCCTGTTTGTAATCATTCGATTACCACATGAGCCTCGACTCTTCATTTCTATCGATTGGAGCCGTCGTGAGTACGACGACGCACCGCCGAATTCCAGTATGGCTGGCCATCTTGGCCGCCTCTTTGCCCATGTTCATGGCCACCCTCGACAACCTGGTGGTCACCAACGCGTTACCCGCGATCGGCAAGCATCTCTCCGCCTCGATCGAGCAGCTGCAATGGGTCATCAACGCGTATTCACTCAGCTTCGCGACGTTCATGCTGCTCGCGGTTGCCCTCGGCGACCGCTTCGGCCGTCGTACCGTATTCCTGATCGGCATCACCGTCTTCACGCTGTCTTCCGCCGTGGCTGCACTGAGTACCGACACGACGGTGCTTATCGCCGCCCGCGCGATGCAGGGACTGGGAGCGGCCGCCCTGATGCCACTGTCGTTGACCTTGCTCGTCGGCTCGGTGAGTGACCGACTACGCCCGGCTGCCATTGGAATCTGGGGCGGGATCGCGGGCCTGGGCGTTGCCCTCGGCCCGCTCATCGGCGGCGCTGTGGTGCAGGGCTGGAACTGGGAAGCCATCTTCTGGCTCAACGTACCCGTCGGCGTGATCGCCGTCGCGCTCGCGCTCTACTGCCTGCCGAACAGCCTCGGCGCCAGGGTGCGAGCGGATGTGATCGGCCTACTCTTGGCCGGCCCGGGCATCTTGGCCCTCGTCTACGGAATCGTTCGCGGCAACGATGCCGGCTGGGGCAGCGTCGAAGTCATCGGCACCTTATGCGCATCGGCCGCGCTTCTGGTCACGTTCGTAGCGTGGGAGCGCCACACACCGTCACCGCTGCTACCGCTACGGCTATTTCGGAACCGGAGCTTCACGGTCGCGAATCTCGTTGGTGTCACATTCAGCTTCGGAATGTTCGGCGCCGTCTTCATTCTTATCCAGTTCCTGCAGATCGTTCAGGGAAACAATCCGCTGCAAGCGGGGATCTTGACGATGCCGTGGACACTCGCCCCCATGATCGTGGCACCGCTGACGGGGTTGTTCAGTGCGCGGATCGGTACCCGGCTACCTATCGTGGCCGGGCTGGCGATGGAGGCGCTTGCCATGTTCTGGTTGGCCGCGACCATGACGGCGACGGTGAGCTACTCCGAGATGTTGCCAGCCTTCATTCTCGCCGGTATCGGAATGGGCCTCGTCTTCGCACCGAGCTCGACAGCGGTTCTCGCGGGGA
Organism: Nakamurella sp.; assembly: GCA_039924545.1. Classification (GTDB taxonomy): domain Bacteria; phylum Actinomycetota; class Actinomycetes; order Mycobacteriales; family Nakamurellaceae; genus Nakamurella. The sequence goes on from JBDTAR010000039.1 coordinate 20,768, forward strand.
TGGGGCCAGATGACCACAACAAGGCGTCCGGAACGAATTCCACGCTACGCGAAGTCGGGATCGCTCTGGGGATTGCGGTACTGACAGCAGTCTTCACCGGCGCCGGCGGAACGCTGACGCCCACCGGCTACGTTCATGCCGCCATCCCGGCCATTCTTGTCGCTGCTGGCGTACTCGTACTCGCCATGGTCATCGCGCTCTTCCTACCGTCGGGCCGCAGTCCGCGGAATCTCGCCACCACCGATGGACGCGCAATAGTGGCGCCCCGCGAACCGGTCCTGGCCGACCTTTAGCCGAGCTAACCCTGGCTAGTAGCGGCCAGGTTTGACAGAATCGAGAGATGATCGATCGGAACCTGTTACGCCAGTTGCACGCTCGTGAACGCGAGAATTTCGCCCTCAACCATCCTCGGTCCGCCGAGCTTTTTGCTCGAGCATCCGAGCACATGCCGCACGGTGTCCCCATGAGCTGGATGGCGAAGTGGCCTGGCGACTTTCCCGTGTTCGTCGAGCGCGCATCCGGCGCCCATTTCACTGACGTCGACGGGCTGGACTACATCGACTTCTGCCTCGGCGACACCGGCGCAATGGCTGGACACTCCCCCGCGGAAACCGTTGCGGCCGTGACCAAATCGCTGCCAAATGGCATTACGACCATGTTGCCCACGGCAGCAGCCATCGAGGTTTCGCGCGAGCTTGCCATCCGCTTCGGCGTGCCGCATTGGCAGTTCACGCTCACCGCTACCGACGCCAACCGGCATGTCATTCGGTACGCGCGGGCGCTCACGGGCCGCCACAAGATCGTGGTGCATGACTTTTGCTATCACGGCTCCGTCGACGAAGCGTTCGCGACATTGGACGAGGATGGCCGGGTTGTCAACCGGCGCGCAAATATTGGCCCGCCCGTCGACACCGCCGAAACTACATTGGTGGTGCCGTTCAACGACATCGACGCACTCAAAGCCGCTCTCGAGACCGGCGACGTCGCCGCCGTGCTCATTGAACCGGCCCTGACAAACATCGGAATCGTCCTCCCGGACGCTGGATATCACGACGCAGTTCGCGCCCTGTGCACGCAATACGAGGCGCTGCTGGTCATCGACGAAACCCACACGATCTGCACCGGCCCCGGCGGATACACGGCTGCGCATTCATTGGACCCAGACTTTCTGGTCATCGGGAAAGCCATTGGCGGCGGCATCCCGTGCGGCACCTTCGGAATGTCGGCCGACGTCGCGGCGCGCGTCGAGAAGGTCGTCGCCCTGGAAGATATCGATGTGGGCGGTATCGGCGGCACCCTCGCTGGCAATGCACTCTCGATGACGGCCATGGCCGCGACACTGAGGTCTGTGCTGACACCTGCGGCGTTCGAGCAGATGATCCCACTCGGGAAGCGCTGGGCGGACGGCGTCGCAGCCGCGATCGCCCACTACGGCGTGCCGTGGCATGTCACAGAGCTCGGATGCCGGGCGGAGTATGCGTTCTCGCCGGAGCTTCCCCGCGACGGCGCGGAGGCCGCAGCCTCGGACGACTTCGAACTTCAGCAGTTCCTGCACCTGTACGCGCTCAATCGCGGCATCCTGCTCACGCCGTTCCACAACATGGCGCTGATGAGTCCGGCCACGACGGAAGCAGACGTCGACGCGCACACCGCCATGTTCGAAGCGTGCCTCGCGGAGTTAATCGGGTAGCCGGGTCCGCGCGCTTGAGGCACGTATCGTCAGGCCTGCACCGTCTCCTCACGCAGGCCCCAAGGGGAACCGTGCTCTTCGAGCAGATCCAGGAACGGCTGCGCGTCGAACGCTTCCGGACCGAGGACTCCTGCGCCGGACCAGGTCCCGCCGGCGATAAGTTCCATGGCGATGACCGGGCACACTGCTGTCTGCCAGACCACCGCCTGTGACCCGTACTCACGCATCGACCAGTCGTTGTCGACCACGTGGTACAGGTACACCTCTCGGGGTCCGCCGTCGACCCCAGTGCCTCGCACCCACGTTCCGGCGCACGTCTTACCGTGCATCTTGTCGCCGAGAGTCGCCGGATCGGGTAGTAGCGCCGCGATTACGTCGCGCGGAGACACCGAGACGTCCCCGACCTTGATCTTCTCGACCTGATCGATACCCAGCATGTGCTGCATCTTCAGCATTTCGATGAATTCGCGGCCCAGTCCGTATTTGAACGTAACTCGGTCTGCATCGACCCAGCGCGGAATCAGCAGCACCTCTTCGTGTTCCACGTTGACGCATTCGACTTCGCCGATGCCGTCGGGGAATTCGAACATTTCCGGTTCACTGAACGGCGCCGTGGTGAAGTGCCCGCGTCCCTTCTCGTAGATCACCGGCGGGTTGAGGCATTCCTCGATCGTGGTCCAGATCGAGAACGTGGGCGCGAACGAATAACCCTCCACTTCAAGATTTCCGCCGTCGCGCACACCGATCTCGTCGATGTGCGAGAACAGATGGTCTGCCGCGTATCTCGCGAAGACATCGGACATGCCTGGCTCGACGCCCATACCGACCAAGGCCAGTCTGCCGGCCTTCTCCCACGGGCCGGCGAGCGCAAACTGGTCGTCGCCGAGCTTCACGCCCGGAAAGTTGTACGGGTCGGTCGGGTGCGGGTGGGACAGCGACATTGCCATATCGATGTAATTCGCGCCGTGCGCCAACGCGGTTTCAAACAGCGGCATGACGAATCGCGGATCGGTGGCGTTCATCAGCAAGTCGCACTCATATCGCTTGAGAAGCCCTGCCACTGCGTCGGTGTCGGTCGCGTCCACTTGGGCTGCGACGAATCGACCATCGCCGAGCCGGTCCACGCACGTCTGCGCGCGGGCCAGGTCGTAGTCCGCGACCACCATCGATTCGAGGAAGTCTCGACGGGCCGCCGTGACTGCGATGGCAGATCCGACTCCGCCAGCGCCCACCAGCAGGACGCGGAGCTTGCCGGGTGCGCCAGCGCGAGTACCAGCCGCAGTGCCCGCAGCAGTGCCAGTCCCGATACCGCCCGCGCGGCTCCCGCCTATGCGTCCGGACAGGACTGGAACTGTTTCGTCCCAACGGCTTCCGGCCGCTGCATCGGCGCGGCGGCGAGCCACGCCGGACAGCGTTTCCACGACGACACGATTCGCTAGCAGCGCGGTGACGTCGGAATGGTCGTAGGCCGGCGCGACCTCGACGATCTCCATTCCGACCAGGTTGGTGTCCCGACCGATGCGCCGGACACAATCCAGCAGCTCACGGGGGGTGAGGCCA
>JBDTAR010000040.1:0-9172 GCA_039924545.1 Nakamurella sp.
CCTAGGCACGATCCTGGGCTCGAGCATGGCGACCCATGCCCGAGGCGCGCTCAGCGGAATTGCTTCGGTGCCCACGGATCTCGCAGCCCGGCTGGAAGGCGAACTCGCGCCATCCGCCGGCAGCATCATTCCGCAGATCCGCAGCGGTGCGATCAAGGTGCCAGATTCGAGCGCGGTTGCGTCGGCGTTCACCGACGCATTTGCCGACGCCACCCGTATGACGCTGTTCGCCGGCGCGGCAGTCCTGGTGTTGGGGCTCGTCGCGACGCTGCTCTTGCAGGCGCGTCCGTCCGACATTTCTGTCCGCGATAGCGCTTCCGCCGATGGCACAGAGTCGGCGACCACTACGCCTTCAAAACGCAGTAGGCGTCACGACGCCGTGTCCGCGTACCGCAGGTGACTTGGCAGACTCAGTCGGTCGCCGGATCGGCCCAGCAGACCACGCCTCGTTTGGTCACCGCTCGTCGTCGGACTCAGACAGGGATCGGCACCCGGCATCGACGGCAGCCGCGTTGGAGCCATCCAACTCGCCGGACTCCGCCGATGCCGCATCGATCTGCTGGCTCACCGAATGCGCGTCTAGCCCGCTGAGGTATTTGGCGGCGGCCCGCGCGAAGAACTCTGAGCGGCTCAGCCCCAGTGCCCTCGCACGACGCGACGCACGGTCGAAGATCTCGTCGGGGACCGAAATGGCTGTCTTCATGACCGGAGTGTAGCCGAGCATATTGTTACTGACCAGGCAAAACCCTCCTCAGATATAGATCGCCGGATCGAGCCAAAGTTCGTCCGTCGCCGCCGGCCGAATGCGGGCGGTGGCGCCCACGGCCACCATGCCGGCGGCCACGTCACGGACCACCACGGCGCCCGCGCCGATCTTTACGCCGTCGCCAATGGTGACCGGACCGAGCACTGTCGCCCCGGCACCGATCAGCACACCGTTGCCGATGGTCGGATGTCGTTTACCGCGACTCATCGTCGTGCCGCCGAGTGTGGTCCCGTGGAACATCACAACGTCGTCCCCCACCTCAGCGGTCTCGCCGATCACCACGCCCATGCCGTGGTCGATGAAGAATCGTCGACCAATGACGGCGCCGGGATGGATTTCGACACCGGTGACAGCGCGGGCGATTTGGGAGACCATGCGGGCCAGCAGTCGATGCGGTCGGCGGCGCGTCCACAAATAACTCGAGACCCGATGCGCCCACAGTGCGTGTACGCCCGGGTAGAGGAGCGCCACTTCGAACAGCGATCGTGCGGCCGGATCTTTGGTGCGTGCGGTGTGTAGATCCTCGGCCATCAGCGCCCACACCGAGGCCGGATGCCCCGAGCCTGAACCCGGAACCGACCCCGCGCCCGGCACCCGCCCCGACTCTGCAATCGACTCCGGCTCCGCGCCCGACGGGACCCCCGCCAGCCGCGGACGAAACTGCTCGGCGCGGACCCCATTGTTTCCGCGGCTACTAGTTTCGTCTGTGGCTGAGAGAAAAGGGGCACTCATGGCTAGTCGACCAAACCCTCGAACAGCACGGTGGAGATGTAACGATCCCCGAAGTCGGGAATGATCGCGACGATTTGCTTGCCGGCGAACTCTGGCCGCTTCGCGACCTCGCGGGCAGCCGCGAGCGCTGCACCGGCCGAGATGCCCGTCAGTAGGCCCTCTTCCTTGGCTGCGCGCCGTGCGGTAGCCAGCGCCTCGTCGGAGGTAACGGTGAGAATCTCGTCATACACAGTGGTGTCGAGCACCTCGGGAATGAAGTTGGCGCCCAAGCCCTGGATCTTGTGCGGGCCCGGCTTGCCGCCGGACAGCACCGAAGACTCGGCCGGCTCGACAGCAAATACTTTGACGTTCGGGTTCTGCTCCTTGAGGTAGCGCCCGGCGCCGGTGATGGTGCCGCCGGTACCGACGCCCGCGACGAAAGCGGCGACCTGGCCATCGGTGTCGGCCCAGATCTCCGGGCCGGTCGTCTCGTAGTGAATGCGCGCGTTGGCCTCGTTGGCGAACTGGCGAGCCAGGATGGCGCCGGGGCGCGACGCGGCGATTCTCTCTGCCTCCTCGACTGCCGCAGACATCCCACCGGCCGGTTCGGTGAGCACCAATTCGGCGCCGAATCCGCGTAACAGTGCCCGTCGCTCGCTACTCATGGACGACGGCATAGCCAAAACCACCTTGTAGCCGCGGGCGGCGCCGACCATGGCGAGCGCAATACCGGTGTTTCCGCTGGTGGCCTCGACGATGGTGCCGCCGACGGGCAGGGCGCCGGACTTCTCCGCCGCGTCGACAATGGCAACGCCGATACGATCTTTCACGGAACCGGCCGGGTTGTAGAACTCGAGCTTGGCGAGGATATCGCCGGGGGCGCCGTCTTTGATGCGGTTGATGCGCACCAGCGGAGTGCGGCCGACGAGTTCGGTGACGTTGTCGTAAATCTGAGTCATGACGAGGAGTCCTTGCTAATGAAAAGAGGCTGACGATAAGGGACTAATGATAAGACGCAAACAGTGAGCGTGAATTATCAGATGCATTGCACTGCAACACGTATCGAAACTCCGACACGTATTTCGCGCGTCGAATTCTGATCGTTGAGGTGGCGCGCTATTCGCGGCTATGTCGCCGATAGCGACCGTCGCGGATAGATAGCGGGTGGGTAACGGCGCAGCCGTAGGGGCGTTGAGGTCAGTGCGAGGCGCGCGCTATGGGCGCGGGCAGTTCACTGAGTTCAGCCGACGACTGGGCCGTGCTGACACCAGCACACCGCGGCAACAATAGCCGTGCGGGTGCCGACGAGAAGACGTTCGCGAACGCAGAACTTCGTGTGCATATTTGTGTGCATGGCGGACCATCCCTTCACTCGTCGTGGTCACTGGGCTCACCCTACCGGAATTCAGCTACAGAGCGGAGTTCTCCCCAGCACACTCCCCTGGGGAATATGCACGCTGCCATCTGACGCGCCCGCCTCGAGTTCTTAGGATGAGGCCATGGACACAGCGAACAGTTCCACGGAAAACGGTGCAGTACTGATTGTCGGCGCAGGACCGCGGCTCGGCGCCGCACTGGCCCGGGCCATCGGGGCGGGCACACGACGCGTCGGGCTGATCGCGCGGTCCACCAACACAATCGAAGAACTGGCGACATCGCTCCGAACAGAGGGTATTTCGGCGTTCGGTGAGGCCGTCGATGTATCCGACGCCGCCGAGTTGACCGACGCTATCGACCGGCTCTCGGGCCAGACAGGCCCGTTCGACGTTGCAATCCACAACGTCTCGGTGTGGCGCGAGGCAGGCGTGGGCACGCTCACTGCCGAGGATCTATTGGCGGACGTCGCCGCCGGCGCGGCCAGCCTCGTGACGATCGTGAACGCTGTCGCGCCGGGCATGATGCAGCGCGGCGCCGGAACGATCATCACGACCGGCTCCGGCGCTGCGGACGAGCCCACGGCCGGGGCACCGTCATTGGCAGTCCAGAAGGCAGCGCTCCGCGTGCTGACTCGCGGATATGCCGCAGAACTGAAAGACATTGGCGTGCACTGCGCGACCGTCACCATCACCGGAGCGCTAGATTCACCCGGTTTCGCAGTGGCCGACATTGCCGATGTCTACGCAAGTCTGGTCCGCGAGACGACGAATCCGCGCGAGAAGTGGCGCACTGTGGTCGATTTCACCGGAGCGCATTGAAGTTGAGGGCTGATTCGCAACCGGTCAATTCGCGGACGCCGCCGGCAGGGTCTTGTACAAGAACACGCTGGCTGGCGGGAAGTTGCGCCAGGCCACAGAGACCCGCTCGCCGCACATGCCTACCCGCTCCAGCACATCATGCGCCATGGAGGGGCTGCGCCCGTAGGTGAACTGGACGAGCGATGCGCCGGGAGCGAGGATGCCCGAGATTCCCAGCAGAATGGTCCGTTGCAAATCATGAGACATAGCCCGGAAACCTAGGCTACTAATGACGGCGTCCACGGCAGACTCGTCAGCGAATCCGGTGTCGCTGACGATCGCGGGAAGGTCGGCCGCGTCTCCGTGCACCACCCGAACCGTCGGGAAGCGGCGCCGCAGCACGTGGAACAACTCGGCGTTCCGCTCGACTACTAGCAGGTTCTCGGCCGGCAATCCTCGATCCAGCATAGCTTGAGTGAAAACCCCTGTGCCGGCGCCAATCTCGACCACCCGCTGGGTTCCATCAGGCAATTGCGCCAACATGCGCGAGGCCAGCTGCTGGCCGGACGGCACGACGGACGCGATGCTGAGCGGCGCTTTCATCCACTGCCGAAAGAAGATCCAGGCCGCAGCGCTCCTCGACGGCGCGGTCAGCAGCTCACCGACACCGAGCCCCGCGCAGTCGCAGGCGCTGCCGCATCCGCCGGTCCCGCGGTCGCTTCCGGTATTCTCGAGGTCGCTTCCAGTAGTGACCGCAGAGCACTCAACCCCTGACGCGGTGTCGCTCGATACTGCTTCACTGCCCGAGACAACGCCTTGAGCCGCGACCCCTTCATCACCCATCGGTGACCCTGCCCTCTCCGCACAAAAGCGACCTCATGACACGAACCCAAGAAACGCTACGGCATGTGGCCACTTCGGGAGGCCAGTTCCACCGCACGACTTTCCTGATGTTTTGCACGGATCTATAGTGAAAAACAATTATATTGAATTCACTTTTCGACTGGAGCTGTGATGCCCACCCAAACCCCGCCCGACGCCGCCGCGATCGACGCCATCCGCCAACACGGCCACGAGCTCGCGGATCGGCTGTGCACACTTGCCAACGCGGTGACCCAGGCCGTCGCCGACGGAGATGACGGTCAGACCGAGGCACTGTCCTTGTTCAGCTGGTACCGCGGGGATCTACTGCCACAGTTCAGGGCCACCGAAGCAACCGTGTACGCCCGCGGTCGGGAGCGCGAAGCTACCGCCCTCCTGGTGCAGGCACTCACGTCAGACCACGTGCAGATGAAAGAGCTTTTCGAAGAGCTTGATTCAGTAGACGACTCGGGCAGAGCCGCTGCGTTGGCAGGCGCGGCCAAGGCCGTTTATGCCGCGCATCTGGCCAAAGAGTCAGACCTGCTACTGCCAGCGTTAGCGAAAGCTGGCGTGGCGATGGCGGAGCTTGTCTCGGACCGCCCAGAGTTGGCTGGCGGCGCGCGCAAACAGGCACCGCCCAAGCCTCAAACAGTCACTGCGCCAGATGGAAGCGCCCCGACGATAGCGGCCATCTCCGGCACCGAGGAGCTGGATGTGCGGGCGCTGTCTCACCAGGCCCGCCATGGCGTCATCCTCGGCAAGATGAAGGCGCTCACCGAGACGGGCTCGCTGGTCCTGATCAACGACCACGACCCGCTACCGCTCAAGTACCAGGCCGAGGCGATGTGGCCGGATCAGTTCGCGTGGACCTACCTGGATGAGGGGCCCGTGGAGTGGCGGGTGTCGATCGCCCGCGTGTAACTGCCACCGCGTACGACTGTCATTTTCCAAAGCCGACTGCACAGAATGTCGACAGCTTTCTGCACGGGTGGCGCGGAAGGGAATGGATAGCTGACGCGCGCAGGAAGGTAGGGAAGGTGACGCGCGAGTACGCGTTCCATCCACGCGACTCCTGCGGACGGCCTGCGCCCTTCCCCAGCGTCTATCGGCGGCCATAAATAACTGCTACGGGTAAGCGAAACATGATGTTTATCGCTACAGCGGCACCCTCGGGTTGTCCTGGACCGCACTCACGAGCAGTAGGCGAGCCGACAGCAGATCATCGCGGAAAAATCGCGAACGTGCGTGAGTGGCAGCGTCCGTTGAGGTCGCAACCGAGCGCCCATTTAAGCGGATACCACGTCAAGCGTGGCCACCACTATCATGATCCTCAACGGATGCCGTCAGTTTGGACAGGGCTCAGAGTGCGGTCATAGCGCCGGTGATTTTGCCGGCGCTGGGTCGGGTGCCTGTCGGGTGCCTGTCGGGTGCATGTCGGTCAAATACCGACAGATCGCTTCCCGATGAGGGCCGCACGAAAGCCCCAGCGTCAAACCCGGGGCAGTCCCGATCGGTGGCTATGTGGCGGGTTCGAAGTGGGGGCGCAGTCCCAGCGCCTTTGCGACTTTCATGTCGTTGCGAAGCTTGGGTTCCCGTCGCTCGACAGTGCTTCGTACAGGCCCTCACGACTCATGCCGATTCGACGCGCCAATTCACTGACGTTTTCGGAGCGTGCAATGACACCGAGCGCGTGAGTGATGAACGCTTGGTCGTCGATGCCAGTGAGGTAATCGGCGCTGTCATAGGGCGTGAACGTTTCCGGTTGCCCGCTCATTGTCGTCTCCAATCCGCCGCCAGGTCGTTGGCCCGCTCGATGACTATCCGCTGAGTTGATTTATCGTCGCCACATAGCAGTACGACGATCCGGTCGATGCGCACTTGAACGCGAGCCACGGCTTTTCGATCCTTCAGTTTGCGTAGCCATCGGTCGAATGTCGCGCTCTTCACGACTTCAACCATGTGTTAACCGTAGTTGGCAATTAACAGTCTCACACCGAGAATCCAGTTGGGCTCAGAAGCCGATGACGGACACCGTTTGGCGATCTGCTAACCGCGCCCGTCGCGGTCTCCGGCTCAAGCGACGGTGGCGGCCAGGGCGTCAAGGTCTGCTCGCATGCGGGCGAGCACAGACTGAGGTGTGTCAGGGTCTCCGCTCAGGTGAGTCAGTAGAAGGTCGCGGGCCAAGGTCGACGCGGGCACTCCGCGCTGCTCAGCCAGGGCTGCGAGGGTTCGCAGTTCCTCCTCGTTCAGCCGCACCTGAAGGGTCCTTGACCGACTGTGCCCCCGGGTAATTTTCGTACCGGGATGGATCGGAGCATCCCGGTTCCGCTCGGATGCCTCAGCCTCGGAGGCGATGATGTCTTCGATCATTGGTCCTTCCCCTTTCGGTAGCGCCTGGCGTCGGCGTCGTCGGACGGCCACGCGTTTACTCCCCAGGTCACAGGGTCATCGGTCAGTGGGACCACCCTCACCAATCGGTGCAGCGAGGTTGACCATCCGATCACACGGATCGTGCGGCCAGAGTCCGACGCCGGATCGGGATCGATGACCAGCCGGTCAGGATCGTCCCATGCCTCATGGGCCAAGGCGGGTGTCAGCCCGTGCTTGGCGATGTAGTCACCGCGGTATCGCCAATCGGGACTGTCATCCATCTCCGTTAGTGTAATACATGTGCATTGCGTTATGAGAGGAAGCGCGGCGATAGCGGATCGGTGAGTAGCCCAGAATTTGCTTCGCAGCCTTGTGCAGCGTTCTGAGTGGCTCGTGCGTTAACGACATGAAGCGGCACCGGCAGTTGGAGAGGAGCGCGATGGAGTTCACGGAGTATGTACGCGAGCAGCGCCCGGCGTTGTTGCGCTTCGCGACGGTACTGATCGGGCAGGCCTAGTTGGCAGATGACGTGGTCAGTGACGTGCTCGGCCGCGCTTTCGAGCGGTGGGAGACCATCGACGGTCTCGACCGCCCACATGCCTACGTGCGTCGCATGATCGTCAACGAGTACCTGTCCTGGCGGAGACGGCGGCGATACAGCACACCCGTCGGCGACGTACCGGAGGCAGCCCGGTCGGTTGATGACCACAGCGCAAATTTTGCCGAGCGGGAGGCGATAATCGCGACGCTGCAGCGGCTGCCGCGTCGCCAGCGCGCCGTCGTCGTGTTGCGCTTTTACGCTGGCCTGCCGCATGACGAGATCGCCGCGCAGCTCGGCTGTCGAACCAGCACCGTGCGTAGCCAGATCAGTCGAGCCTTGGCCACGCTGCGCATCACCACGTCTCCGTGCAGGGTCCGGTGTCCGCGACGGGCGCCGGGTGCTGGACACCGGCCCGCGCCACAGCAGCGTGAACCAGCTCGGCTTTGCTCGGCCAGCGGAGGAGTGGGAGACTGTTCCCATGACCATTTGCCTTGTCACCGGAGCGACGCGGGGCGTGGGTCGCGAGGTCGCGCGCCGGCTGGTCCACACCGGCCACACCGTCTACCTGGGAGCTCGTGACGCGCGGCGCGGCGCGGAAGCCGCCGACACGGTCGGTGCCACCGCGATCTCGCTGGATGTGACCGATGAGGCATCCATCGCCGCCGCTGTCGACCGGATCCGCGAGGATGTCGGCCAACTTGATGTGCTGGTCAACAACGCCGGCATCGCCGGAGAGCAGCGATCCCCGGCCGAGTCGACTGGGGACGACCTGCGGACCGTCTTCGAGACGAACGTGTTCGGTGCCGCCGCCGTCATCAGGGCCTTCACACCGCTACTGGAAGCGAGCGCCGCACCCGTGGTCGTCAACGTTTCCAGCGGCGTCGGGTCCCTCACCCTGAACGCACGAGCAGATTCCCGGTGGACGCTGTTGGCCTACCCGATGTCGAAGTCTGCGCTGAACATGCTGACCATCCAATACGCACACGCCTTCCCGCGCTGGCGGGTCAACTCGGCGACACCTGGCCTGACAGCCACCGAATTCACCACGAACACCGCCAGCGGGGTGACCGCCGAACAGATGGCGGCAGCCGGGGTACACGTCAACAGTGTCCAGGATGGCGCCGACATCATCGTCCAGATGGCCCTGCTCGGTCCCGACGGCCCGACCGGAACCTTCGTCGGAAACGAAGGCCCAATCTCCTGGTAAAGCCCCATCCATCGAGTCCACCCGAAAGCGGGCCCAATGCGGTACCGGTGGGGCTTCGTGGGGAGTCCGGTAGCGGTTCGCCTGCTCCGGCAGGGCACCTCGATGTGCCGGACCGCCGGACCGCCTCCATGACCTGACCGAGCTCTCCGATGATGATGGCGAAAATGACGCCGCTCCACCTGACGAACGACCAGTGGTGACGGCAACGGCTCTCGTTGCCAGGTGTGGAGCAAGATCACGAAATCGCCGTAGTTCGATCGTGGCGTGGACACACTTTACTGTCGGCGGCTGCCGGGCCGTACGGGGATATCGCCGTACGGCCGGTAGTCCCGTGGGTATTCACCGGCTGGGTGGAACGCAGAGGGTGTGGCCTAGAACGTGGCTCTACCTTTGGTGTGGAACCAGTTTTTCGACCCCGGGCTCGCCATGAGCGCGATGATCCCTATTGGCACGATGACGCCGACGATGCCGAACGCTATGGAACCGGTATTGATCATCCAGATGATTTGAATGAGAACCTGGATGCCGCTGGTGACGACCAG
>JBDTAR010000041.1:0-17480 GCA_039924545.1 Nakamurella sp.
GCTCGAGACTTATTGCCCGCTAGCTCCAGAACATGCGCAGTCGGGCCCACGAAGGTGATCCCTGCGTCGGCGCAGGCCTGGGATAGCTGCGGGTTTTCCGACAAGAATCCGTAGCCGGGATAGATCGCATCGGCCCCCGCACGCTGGGCTGCCTCGACGATCGCATCAACGTCCAAATACGCGCGAACCGGATGTCCGGCCTCACCGATCTGATACGCCTCGGTGGCCTTCTGCCGGTGAGTGGAGTTGCGATCCTCATAGGGGTACACCGCGACGGAATCCACACCAAGTTCGTAGGCCGTCCGGAACGCTCGAATCGCAATTTCGCCTCTATTGGCGACAAGGATTTTGGAAAACATGGGCGGGAAAATCCCCCATTTCGTCAGGCTTAGCCATCTGGACCGTTTCAGTTGCTGTGCGCACCACGGTATCGCGAACTCGCGTGGCCTTCGTCACCACCCCGTATTGAAACCCCGCCTTGAATCCCATATCCCATCAGCCCTTGGCGAGATAGTCCTGGCCATCCGGGTCGACGATGGCATCGGCCATTTTCGCCAAGCCGGGATGCGCAGATATTGCTGGATCCTCGCCGACGAGCGACATCGCATCGTCCCGAGCCTGCTTCAACAACGTCAGGTCGCGCCGCAGTGACAGCAGCTTTAACGATGTTTGTCGGCCTGCCTGGCTGGTGCCCAAAACATCACCTTCGCGGCGCAGGTCCAGGTCCGCTTCGGCAAGTTCGAACCCATCGGTCGTCGCCGCAACAGCATCGAGTCGAGTGCGGCCGGTCGATCCTGCCCGCGCTTCGGACACCAGCAGACACACGCCTGGCAGATCGCTACGGCCCACTCGACCGCGCAACTGGTGCAGCTGGGATATGCCGAATCGATCGGCGTCCATGATCACCATGGCGGTCGCGTTTGCGACGTCCACACCGACCTCGATGACTGTCGTGGAGACCAGCACGTCGAGGACGCCAGCCGCAAAATCACGCATGACGCTGTCCTTATCGGCGGGCGCCATCTGCCCATGTAGCGCCGCGAGGCGTAACCCGGCCAGCGGACCGTCTCGAAGGCTTTTCAGCACGTCAAGGACGGCTAGGGGCGGCCGTCGAGCGCTGGAATCGTCGCCGGCAGCGCCGTCATACTCGTTTTCGTTGCTGTCACCGTCGCTGTGCTGGTCAATGTCGTCGTCACTGTCATCGTCACTGTCACCGTCATCCCCGCTGTGACCGTCGCTGCTCTCGTCGCCAATTTTTGGGCACACGACATACGCCTGATGTCCGGCGGTGACTTCCTCGCGGACTCGCTGCCATACCCGATCCATCCACGCAGGCTTCTCGGCGGCGGGCACCACCGTGGTGGCAATGGCGCGGCGGCCGGCCGGCAGCTCGGACAGCACGGACACGTCGAGATCGCCGTACGCCGTCATCGCCACGGTGCGCGGAATGGGTGTTGCAGTCATCACAAGAAGATGAGCAGGAGCGGACTCAGACCCTTTGGCACGTAACGTATCTCGCTGCTCCACACCAAATCGGTGCTGCTCGTCGACCACAACTAGGCCGAGGTTGGTAAATATGACGTCATCCGACAGCAGCGCATGAGTACCGACGACAATGCCCGGTTGGCCGGAGGCAATATCGAGCAGCGCCGCACGACGCTGCGGCGCGGTTGCCGAGCCGGTCAATACCGTCACGGTGATGGCATTGGGTACCGATTCGAGCTCGCCGCCGCGACCGAGCGGACCGAGTATCGCGCGCAAGGTTCTGGCATGTTGAGCGGCGAGAACCTCGGTCGGCGCCAGCATGACGGCCTGCCCACCAGCATCAACGACCTGAATCATTGCCCGGAGCGCCACCACGGTTTTACCGGAACCGACGTCGCCCTGAAGTAGCCGGTTCATCGGATAGTCGCCGGCTAGGTCTACAGCTATCTCCTCGCCGACCCGCCGCTGTCCCGCCGTGAGTTCAAAGGGCAACGCAGCGTCAAGCGTCGCAGCGAGTCCGCCCACGACCCGCGGGTAGGGGCGGCTGGGGCGGGCGCGCGCTGCAGCGCGGCGGCGCGCTAGAACCAGTTGCACTGCCAGCGCTTCGTCGTAGCGCAGCCGATCAAGCGCCGACTCAAGAAGCTCGTCACTCGCCGGTCGGTGCACATTCCGCAGCGCCGTATCCAGGTCGACAAGCTTCCGGGCCGAAACGAGGTCACTGGGCACAGGATCCGGGATTGGTCCGATCACCGTGAGCACGTGGCGGACTGACCGTTGCAGCACGGTCGTCGTCACACCACCCGTCTGCCGGTAGCTGGGGATGATTCCGCCGGCGAATGTTTCGAGCACCTGCAGCGCATTATCGACGTCCCCCACGGAGCCGTCAGCCGTTGCGAGCTCAGGACTAGACATTTGCAGCGTGCCGCGAAAATCCGACACTGTGCCGGACAGCATCGCCTCAACCCCGGGCCGTAATTGCCGCGACAGCCACGGCTGGTTGAAAAAGGCACACTCGAGTGCGCGGCGGCCATCGGTGACGACGATCTTGGTCAGGTGGCGTGGTTTCCCATACTTCCCGCCGCGGCCAAGCGGACGGGTGTCGATCGAGGCGATTCGAGCCCATACGGTCGCGGTGTCACCCACACGCAGCGCGGCCAGATCCGTGAGCTCGCCGCGCCGAGAGTATTTCCGCGGGTAGTACCTCAGCAGGTCGGCGATGGTCACCAACGATGCTTTCGCCAATGGAGCGGCCGTGCGACCGCCGAGCACCAGCTTGAGTGGCGTCGACAATGCGGGGGTTGCGCCGGAAGGCGGCACACGGGTCTCCTTTGCAGCGTTGTTGGCGGGCCATGTGGGGCCCGGACAACCGCGCCCCACGGAACCATGGTGCAACATGAACCGGACCAGGATGCAACACGTACCGGGAGTCTCCAACGCTCGCGTCCTCCGCCACGTGCGGAAAACGGCGCGGCGCGCCGCCGAGTTGATTGAATCCCAAAGTTGCCGGTATGCTGACACGGTTGTCCGGTTGCACCGGGCTGTTTTCTACTGTCTTTACTACCACTGCTTTACTACTACTGCTTTACTACCACTGCCTTTGACCGGCAGGCCGACTATGAGACCTGCACTGCGGGTCCGATCGGAACCGGTCTCCAGATAATGTGAGAGGGTGCCTTGTCATGGCTGCCGTTTGTGATGTGTGTGGCAAGGGTCCCGGCTTCGGTATGAGTGTGTCTCACTCACACCGCAGGACGAATCGCCGCTGGAACCCGAACATTCAGCCAGTGCGGGCGCAGGTCGCCCCGGGCACCGTTCGCAAGATCCATGCCTGCACTTCGTGCATCAAGGCAGGCAAGGTTGTTCGCGGCTAGCACTGCTTAATTCCACCAAACGGCGCAGTCCTTATCGGGACTGCGCCGTTTGTCATGTATTTTCCGCTGTTGCTGTTCGATCCCCGAGTGTTCTACCCCTGTTGTTCTGCCCCAGAGTTCAGCCGGCGGACACCAATGTGTGCAACCAGCCATGTGGGTCTGCCGCGGTCCCGTTTTGGATCGCGGTAAGAGCTTCGCGCAGTTTCAATGTGACCGGGCCAGGCTCGCCACCGCTGATGGTGAATTCACCTTCGGCAGAGCGCACTGCAGCGACGGGCGTCACGACAGCCGCAGTGCCGCACCCGAACACCTCGGTCATCTCACCTGCGTTGACAGCCTTGCCCCACTCATCGGTAGACACGCGCCGTTCGGTGGCGGTGTAACCGAGATCGCGGGACAGCGTGAGGAGGGAGTCCCGAGTGATTCCCGGAAGTAGCGACCCGTTCAGTTCGGGAGTGACGACTTCCACGCGGCCCGACTCCTCGGATCCGTAGACGAAGCACAGGTTATTGGTGCCCATCTCCTCGACCCAGCGCCGTTCCACCGCGTCAAGCCACACCACCTGGTCGCAACCGCGCTCCGCTGCTTCGGCCTGACCCAGAAGCGAAGCCGCATAGTTCCCAGCGGTTTTCGCCTCTCCAGTACCCCCAGGCGCCGCCCGAACATATTCCGTCGACAACCACACCGTGACCCCAGTCGCGCCATGTGCAAAGTAGATTCCGGCCGGAGAAGCGATCAGGCAGTAGGTAACCTTTCTCGACGGATGTACGCCTAGCGCCACCTCCGAGGCGAACATGAACGGGCGCAGGTACAGCGATGTCTCCGGCGCAGTGGGCACCCATGCTCGATCGACTTCGACCAATTCCTTGAGCGAGTCCAGGAACAGCGACTCGGGAAGTTCTGGGAGCGCAATCCGGCGCGCAGATTTTGCGAATCGAGCGGCATTCGCTTCTGGACGGAATGCCGCGACCGACCCGTCAGGCTGTTGATACGCCTTGAGGCCTTCGAAGATTTCCTGCCCGTAGTGGAACAGCATGGTGGCTGGGTCCATGATGAACGGGCCGTACGGCACGACTCGTTCGTCGTGCCACCCGTTATCGGCATCCCAATCAATGAGCACCATGTGGTCGGTGAAGTACTTGCCGAAGCCCGGCGCCGCGAGAATCTCCGCGAGCCGCGTCGGCGTAGTCGGGTTGGTGGTAAGCGTCCGGGAAAACATCGGCTGAGGACTCCTGATCGGGCGGGCAATGGAGGCAACTATGACTGCAATGATCACGCCTGTAGAGGTGTGACTATTGCGGTGTCCGGGAACCGCGGTAATGACACGGTAGTGCCAATACTAGGACGACCGACCATCGGGCGTCCATCCATGGTTGCCTGCTCGATCCCCCGCTAGCGGACGTGCGACGGAACGAACGGTGGCTTCGTGACGCGAGCCTTGAGAGCCCGCCCACGGACGTCAACCGCCACTTCGTCACCGTCCGCGATGTCGGCCGCGCTGTCGATCAACGCGAGTGCAATAGACCGGCCCAGTGTCGGTGAGAACGTGCCCGACGTGGTGTGACCGACTACGGCGCCGGAGGCAGACTTCACGTCCAAGTGCGGTCGCAGCACGCCGCGATCGACGGCATCGAGCCCACGCAATGTGCGGGTCGGCCCGGCAGCCTTTTCGGCAAGCAGCGCGTCCCGCCCGAAGAAGGCGTCCTTCTTCCACCCCACGGCCCAGGTCGACCTCGCCTGGACAGGCGAGATCTCGGGCGAAAGATCTTGACCGTGCAGGGGGTAACCCATTTCAGTGCGGAGTGTGTCGCGCGCTCCCAGCCCAGCGGGTAATCCACCGAGCGGCCTCGCGGCCTCGAGCAGCGCATCCCACAGGGCGGGTGCACCGTCCCAGGACGGCAACAATTCGTATCCGTGCTCGCCCGTGTACCCGGTGCGGCATACGCGCACCGACGCTCCGGCGAAGGTGGCGTCTAGCCACGACATGTAGTCCAGTTCGGTAGGTAGGCCGAGGGCAGTCATCACGGCCGTCGACGCGGGACCTTGCACCGCGAGCACGCCAAAGTCCCGATGTTGGTTCGTAATCGTGATCGTGTCCGGCGCAACGACGCGCAGCGCTTCGACCACGGCGGCAGTGTTAGCCGCATTCGGAACCAGCAAAACATCGTCATCCGAGATCCGATACACGATCAGGTCGTCGATAACGCCGCCAGAGTCATTGCAGCACAAGGTGTATTGCGCCTGGCCAGCAGCAATCTTGCCGAGGTCGGCGGTGAGACACGAGTTGATGAACGCCGCTGCCCCTGGGCCGACAACCTGCGCCTTGCCGAGATGCGAGACGTCGAAGATTCCGACCGCTTCGCGTACCGCCGTATGTTCCGCGACGACGCCGCCGGCCGAGTACGAAATGGGCATCTCCCACCCGCCGAACGGACCCATTGTGGCGCCGAGTTCGACGTGCGCCGAGTGTAACGGGGACTGCAGGAGTGAGGACGGCGTCATGCTGGTGGCAGGGTTTGTCGCACTAGCTTTTCCGCTACTGGAATCTGTCATGTCATCACCGTAATGGGGCGCGTTGGTCTGCACACAGCCGTAGCCACTCGGCCGCCGGCTTGGCGCCCCACCTAGCACCTGGCAAAGTTGAGGAATGACCACTATCTCCCTCACCAGTGCGGCAGCCAGTCGAGCCCGCGCAGGCGCAATTGTCATCGGCATCTACGGGCCGGCTAAGCCTGGCGCATCGATCAGCGTGGCGACCGAGAACTTCCCAGACACATCCGCAGCGGCTCATGGCGACAGTGCGAAAAACGGCTACGAGGAGGTCGTGACCGCAGCGCGGTTGGCCGGCGCAACCGGCGCCTCGGCTGAGGTGACGACGTTCGCAGCGCCTCCATCGTTTCCCGCAGACCGCATCATCGCAGTGGGTCTAGGGAAACAAACGAGTATGACGGCGGAGCACATTCGTCGCGCAGCCGGCGCAGCGTCACGAGCTGCGGCCGGTTGCGCCCGGATCACGTCCACGCTAGGAGCTCTCGACGTCCGCGATGCCGCGGAAGGTCATCTGCTCGGCGCCTACCAGTTCGACGGATACAAGGTGCCCGAAAAACCTTCGGTCACATCGATTTCACTGCAGGTCCCCAAGGCCGATCGAGTGTCGAAGGTGACATTGCGTCAGGCGGTCATCGCGTCCGAGGCGGTAATGCTGGCACGGGACCTGGTTAATACGGCGCCGAACGATCTGCCGCCGTCAGTGTTCGCGGATCGCGCAGCCAACGCAGCCCGCGCTGCCGGACTCGCCGTGCAGGTATTGACGGAAAAGGCGCTGGAGCGCGGCGGTTACGGCGGCATTCTTGGCGTCGGCTCCGGCTCAACTCGCCCGCCCCGGTTGGTGCGCATTTCGTACCGTCCTGCCCGCGCAAAGGCGCACGTGGCGCTCGTCGGTAAGGGCGTGACATTCGATTCCGGCGGCCTGTCCATCAAGGCTGCAGCGGGGATGGAGCATATGACCAGCGATATGGCGGGCGCCGCCGCCGTCATCGCAACAGTTATCGCAGCATCCGCGCTCAATTTGCCGGTGGCGATTACTGCCACGGTACCGATGGCCGAGAACATGCCATCCGGTTCGGCATATCGGCCTGGCGATGTATTACGGCACCGCGGTGGGCAGACGGTGCATGTGCTCAATACTGATGCCGAGGGGCGACTGATTCTCGCCGACGCTATCGTTCGGGCTTGTGAGGACAAGCCCGATTACTTGCTGACTGCAGCCACACTCACTGGGGCACAGGTGGTGGCCCTCGGCAATCGAACGATGGGCGTGATGGGTAGCGAGGCGCTACGCGACCGAGTCGCCGAACTCGCTCGCGAAGTCGGCGAGGACGGTTGGGCGATGCCAATGCCAGAGGAACTCCGCGAAGCGCTTACCTCACCGCTCGCCGATATCGCAAACGTCTCAATGGAACGATCCGGCGGCATGTTGGTCGCGGCGCACTACCTGGCGCATTTCGTCCCAGACGGTGTCCAATGGGCGCACTTGGACGTAGCGGGCCCGGCTTTCAATACAGCCAACCCGCACGGATACACCCCACGCGGCGGAACCGGCGTGCCAGTGCGCACCATGCTGGCAGCGCTGGCCGATATTGCTACTGGCTGACAGCTAGGCGGAGCGGGCTAGTTCAGTCGATCCCGCTCTGCCTGCCGCTTCAGTAGCGTTTGGCGACGCGAATAGTCGCGCATGCGCTGCGGGTATCCGACTACTGGCGCGTCGTAGAACGGCAACGTGTGCTTCTGTGCAAACGCTGCTGCTGCCGCCGCTGAGGGAACCAGTCGCCTAGTGAACTCTCCGTCGTGCGCAACCAACAGCATCGTCGTCCCGGTGACAGCAGTCTGAGGTTCGAGGAAAGCTTCGATCCCGTGCCGGGAGGCAAGCCACTCTTCTATAGAGCGCTCCGCCGCAGCCCGATCGGCTGCGTCACCGGACGCGCCACCCGCCGATTTATTCTTGCCATGCCGCCGTGGAAACAGTCGCACCCGCGGCCCCCCTCCGGTAAGTCGTCGGTAACTCATTGTTGGCAACTCATTGACTACGACGCATTGACTACAACTAAATCGCTACCACTGGCGTGGTTCAGGTGTAGGTGGATCCTCTGCAATGTACCGCCACCATTACCCGGCGTGATGTGTTCGACAGCGGGGCAACGAGCATCGTCCGCCGGTCAATGACAAGATAGTAAGTGCACGGGCATACCTGCATCGTGCGGCGGCGGATGCTCCCTCACGGATCGGGCACGCCTACTACGTTTTCGACCTCAAGGAGCACGATGACCGACACCGCCGTCGACCTGGTAATTCTCGGCGGAGGATCCGCCGGCTATGCCTGCGCGATGCGGGCAGCCGAGCTAGGTTCGTCCGTCGTCTTGATCGAACGCGACAAGCTGGGTGGCACCTGCCTGCACCGCGGTTGCGTGCCCACTAAGGCATTGCTGCACGCCGCAGAAGTCGCCGACGAGATCCGAGAAGCTGCGGCTGTCGGGCTGAAGGCATCTTTCGAGGGCGTTGATGTCGAGGGAATGAACGGGTACAAGAACTCGATCGTCGCGAAGCATTTCAAGGGCCTGACCGGTTTGGTTGCATCTCACGGAGTCACAGTCGTGGCTGGCGATGGAAAATTTGTCGGACCGCGCAGCGTACAGGTCGGATCAGGAGCCGATGCGGTGACGTACACCGGCACCAACGTGGTGCTGGCTACCGGCTCGTACTCGCAGAGCCTGCCGGGCCTCGCTATCGAGGGTCGGGTAATTACCTCCGAACAGGCGCTGGATCTCGAATGGGTGCCGCGTAAGGCGCTGGTTCTGGGCGGCGGCGTCATCGGTGTGGAGTTCGCATCCGTGTGGACGTCCCTCGGCGCCGAGGTGACGATCGTAGAGGCCCTTCCGTCGCTTGTCCCGAACGAAGACCCGTGGGTGACAAAGCAGCTGGAACGCGCATTCCGGAAGCGCAAGATCGCGTTCAAAACTGGTGTGCGCTTCTCAAGTGTCACTCAGGACGACAACGGTGTCACCGTGACCTTGGAGACCGGTGAGACGCTATCGGCTGATTTACTGCTGGTAGCTGTCGGCCGCGGACCCAACACCGAGGGCACCGGATTCGCCGAAGCCGGCGTTGAGATGGACCGTGGATTCGTGCTGACAAACGAGCGACTCGCCACGAACCTGCCGAACGTGTTCGCCGCAGGCGATATCGTGCCAGGACTGCAGCTCGCCCACCGCGGTTTCCAACAGGGCATTTTCATCGCGGAGGAAATCGCGGGCCTGAACCCGATCGTGGTTCCGGATTCGAAGGTGCCACGCATCACCTACTGCGACCCACAGATCGCTTCGATTGGTCTCACCGAAGCGGAAGCCACGAAACAGTACGGCGACGTAGAGACCATGGAATACAACACCGCTGGAAATGCCAAGACCGACATCCTGCGCACCGCTGGCGGAGTCAAGGTCGTTCGTGTGAAGGACGGCCCCGTCGTCGGCTTTCACATGGTGGGCGCCCGGATCGGCGAGCTACTGGGCGAGGCACAGCTGATCGTGAATTGGGAGGCGTACCCCGAAGACGTCGCCCCCTACCTCCACGGCCACCCAACGCAGTACGAAGCCATCGGCGAAACAATGATGGCGATGGCAGGCAAACCACTGCATGTGCATGGTTAGTGACGCAGGAACCGCCTTCCGGCGCCGCGTGACGAAACCCTGACAACGATCTAGGAGCCCACTACATGTCTCACTCTGTGCAGATGCCGGCACTCGGCGAGTCCGTCACCGAGGGCACCGTCACGCGGTGGCTGAAGAAGGAAGGCGACCACGTAACGGAGGACGAGCCGTTGGTGGAGGTATCCACCGACAAGGTAGATACCGAAGTGCCGGCCCCCTACTCGGGTGTGCTCGAGAAGATTCTGGTGCACGAGGACGAGACGGTGGGCGTCGGTGCAGATCTCGCCATCATCGGCGACGGCAGCTCAGGTGCGGCTGCTGCGGCACCGTCCGAGTCGGCTGCCGCGCCAGCGGTTTCGGAGCCCGCTCCTTCGACGCCTCAAGAGGTAGCAGCCCCACCGGTAGCAGCCCCAATAGCCGTTGAACCTGCAGCTGCCCCACCAGTAGCAGTCCCACCGGCAGCGCCCGCCGTTGCTTCCACGACGAATGCACCGTCTGCCGGCACCCAGGTGACGATGCCAGCGATGGGCGAGTCCGTCACCGAAGGCACTATCACCCGGTGGTTGAAGAACGTCGGGGACTCAGTCGCCGAGGACGAGCCAATCGTCGAGATCGCCACCGATAAAGTCGATGCGGAGGTGCCGTCGCCGGTCGCCGGCACTCTCCTGCAGATCCTGGCAGCGGAAGATGCGACCGTCGAAGTCGGTGCGCCTCTGGCTGTCATCGGTGACGCGGGCGCGATACCAGTCCCGACCCCGACTCCACCGGTCGTGGAGCCGACCGCGCAGGCAGCAGCCCCGGCACCGGCTGCCGCGCCAGCTCCCGTGTTCTCCGCGCCCGCTTTTGAAGCACCCATCGCGCCCGTTCCAACAGCGCCCGTTCCAGCCGCGTCCACCGCACCCGTTCCAGCCGCGCCCGTCGCACTGGCTGGAGGCTCACGAAGCGGCGGATACGTCACTCCTGTCGTTCGCAAGATCGCCGCAGACAACGGTGTCGACCTGGATACTGTCGTGGGGACAGGTGTAGGTGGCCGAATTCGACGCGAAGATGTGCTCGCAGCAGCCCTTACATCACCAGCGCCTACAGCTCCCGTCGCCACAGTGCCAGCCGCCACGCTGGCACCTGTCACGGTGTCGCCGTCAGTCACAGCGCCGACTCCGGCCACGCAGGCGCCCGCGTCGCACGCGCCAGCCGTGCGGACTCCGACAGTTCAGACCTCGGCAGCGCAGATTGTTCCGGCGTCCGCCGGAAGTTCGCTCGTCGGAACGATCCAACCGGCGCCTCGCATCCGGCAGGCCATCGCGCGCAGCATGATGCACGCAGTGACTACATCGGCTCAAACCACGACGATCATCGAGATCGATGCGAGCCGGGTAGAGGCGTTACGCGGCCGGGTTCAAGCCAGATTCACCGGCCGCGAAGGCATCGAACTCACGCTGGTGCCGTTCTTCGTCAAGGCAGCCATCGAGGCAGCCAAGGCGAACCCGATCGTTAACGCATCGCTGTCGGACGACCTGACTGAAATCACATACCACGCGGCAGTGCACCTGGGGCTCACGGTCGATACGCCACGAGGCCAGATCACTCCGGTTATTCACCACGCCGACGATCTGAACGTCACGGCGCTAGCGCGTTATATGGCAGATCTAGCCGATCGCGCTGGGCTTGGCCAACTTGACCCGAACGAGCTCTCCGGCGCAACCCTCACCGTGTCCAATGCGGGCTCTCCCGGCGCCTTGATTGACACGCCGATCGTGGTGCCACCACAGGCGGCCACCCTCGCTCTCGGGTCGGTCGCTAAGCGGCCTGTGGTCATCACCGACTCGGAGGGCAGCGATGTGATCGCCGTCCGTTCCATCGCTACGATCGCCCTATCGTTCGACCAACGTTTCGTCGACGGATCCGATGCGGGACGCTACCTTTCTGCCGTAAAGAAGCGCATCGAAGACGGCGATTTCGAAGCAGATCTCGGCGTCTGACGGGCGCCTGACACCATGCGCATAGTCGTGGCCGGGGCCAGCGGTTTCCTTGGCCGTCACATCGTCCGTGCCCTTACCGGCCGAGGCGATAGCGTCACGACACTGGTTCGACGTGCACCGGCCGCAAGCCACGAGCAGGCGTGGAATCCTGCGACTGGCGTCCTGCCAGCGGCAGCGCTGGACGGCGCAGAGGCAGTGATTAACCTGTGCGGTGCCGGCATCGCGGACCGGCGCTGGACGGCCTCTCGCAAGGCGGTCCTGCAGTCGTCCCGGATTGAACCGACCACCCTTTTAGCTGCTGCGTGCGCCCGGCACGGGGTGCCCGCATTCATCAGTGGCTCGGCCGTGGGCTTCTACGGCGACCGCGGCGACGAAGTCGTGACGGAATCTACCGGCCGCGGCGACGGCTTCTTGGCACAGCTGTGTGCCGATTGGGAAGATGCCACTGTCACCGCATCGGACGGCGGAGTGCGGGTTGTTCGACTACGCACTGGCCTGGTTCTCGGGCCGGACGGCGGAATGTTGCCTCGAGTCCGGCTGCTCACCTTGGCAATGCTCGGCGGCCGGCTCGGATCGGGTCGTCAATGGTGGCCATGGATATCCGTTGCTGATTACAGCGCCGCCATCCTGTTCCTGCTGCAGAGCACTGCCAGCGGCGCGATCAATATGACGGCGCCGCAGCCCGTGACGAATGCAACTTTCACCGCGCAGTTAGCCGCTGTCCTGCATCGCCCCGCGCCCTGGGTAATCCCAAATTTTGCCATCCGTGCCGCATTGGGCGAGTTCGCAGGCGGCGTCCTGGGCGGCCAACGCGCAGTGCCGCAGGCATTGTTGAATGCAGGCTTCGGCTTCTTGCATCCCGATCTCAAGACCACTCTTTGCGCATTCGCGCTGTAGCGGCACTAGCGAGGTACGCGAGCCGACTTCACTATCGGGTTGTCCCACCGAAGCGGCGTTGACGCGATGCGTAAATTTCGCATGCGCGCCACAAATCTCGCCGATCAAAGTCTGGAAATAGCGTGTCTAGGAACACAATTTCGGCATAAGCAGACTGCCAGATCAGGAAGTTGCTGGTGCGCTGCTCCCCCGACGATCGCAAGAAAAGGTCCACGTCCGGCATGTCTGGCTCATCTAGATAGCGCGCGAAAAGCTTCTCAGTCACCTTCTCCGGCTTCACCCGCCCAGCCGCCACGTCCCGGGCGAGTGCCGCTGCGGCGTCTGCGATCTCGGCTCGACCGCCGTAGTTGACGCACATGGTCAACGTCAGGACGTCGTTGTGTGCGGTGAGTTCTTCGGCAGCTTCGAGCTCCCTAATGACGCTGCGCCACAGCTTCGGTGTGCGTCCCGCCCACCGGACGCGGACCCCCATCGCATGCATTTCATCCCGTCTGCGTCGGATGACGTCACGGTTGAAGCCCATGAGAAAACGCACCTCGTCAGGCGAACGGCGCCAATTCTCCGTCGAAAACGCGTATGCCGAGAGATGTTTCACACCGATCTCAATAGCGCCCGAGACGACATCGAACAACGCCGCTTCGCCGCGCTTGTGCCCCTCGGTGCGCGGTAACCCACGGGCCTTGGCCCACCGTCCGTTCCCGTCCATCACCAGCGCGACATGGTTCGGCACAGCTTCGAGTGGCAATGCCGGAGGGCGTTGCCCGCTCGAATGCGAGTCAGGGGCGCGGAACGAGGCCATTCGCTACTGCCCTGCCGCAATCGTGGGGAGCAACAGCGGCGGCACGAGCAGTGACAAGGACGACGTCATACCTAAGGGGCGGTCGACCAGCGGGAGCGATCGCAAACCACGTTCCAGGTGGAACTGGACAAGAGCTGCGACGAGACCCGACGCCTCCCGTCGATTCTCCGCGGAAGACGCTTCTGCACACGACCAGTCGCCGGTAGCGAGGGCCTCCATCAGGGTCAATGTAGACGCAGCTGGACGCGCGAACCCTCCGCCGCGGCAGCTGGCGCACAGAGCCCCGCCCGACGGCACATGAAACGCCGCATGCGGCCCCGGGGCGGCACATCGCGCGCAGTCTCTGAGAGCAGGTTCCCACCCGGCCAGCGACATGGCACGCAACAGAAACGCGTCCATCACCAACGACGGATCTCGGAAAAAGGGTGTGTCATCGAGCTGCGGCATACGGTACAGCTGCCGTGCGTCATCGACGTGCAGCGCGCCTTCAACCAGCAGCGCGCCAGCAGACCGCCCTGCATCGAAGCGGGTCGACGTTATTGGCTCCGCGAGAGCTCGCAGCGCCGAGACCACCAGAAGGTAAAGCCGGAGCCACGGCTGGCGTTCCTCGGATGCAAGCCGGTCCGCAGTCTCGACAATCACTGTGGCGGCCGTGTAGCGGCCATAATCCGACGCGATCCTCGCTCCGAATGGGTCCACGGTGACCGCCTGTGTCACCGTGTCGAGTGTGCGCCCGGCATACAGCTGGACGTCCACGTGGTTGAACGGTTCGAGCCTGCCTCCGAAGCGACTCCGAGTACGGCGGACTCCTTTGGCGACCGCTCGGATGCGCCCAGATCTGCGAGACAAAAGTGTCACGATTCGGTCAGCTTCGCCTAGCTTTCCGACACGTAACACCACAGCCGAGTCTCGATACACCACCACACATCTATCGTGCCATCCCATCGCCCGAACGCGCAGTCGCCCCTGCGGCGCGGCGAGTCCCGGCCAGACAGTTCACCGTACGAATCGCAACTCGACGCCCGAGCTATCGGCCCGTGCACTACGCTTGAGTTGACCAACGGCGCCATCGGCCTCGATCACGAGGCGGCGCGCCGTTCCATTCCACGAGAACTAAGTAGGTGTGTCGATGACGCTCCCAGCCACGGTCCGCGAAGCGCTCGTTTCCGACGCCGAGGCATTTAACACCTGTCATATTGCGTGTTGGCGGGAGGCTTACGCGACCCTGTGGGGTGCCGAGCGGCTCGACGAACTCGACGAAGCTGCTCTCGCGGATACCCGGCGAACTGAGATCGCAGAAGGAATTGCGCGGCACATGCTGGCGGAACGCGACGGTGAGGTCATCGGCGTCGCAATAGCTGGTCCTTCCAGGGACGACAATCCTCCCACCGAGCTCGAGCTTTACGCCATCTACGTGCGCGCCGCGCATTACGGCACGGGAGTGTCGACACTGCTCCTTGACGCGGTTCTGCGCGGCGAGGCAGCGTCGCTGTGGACCTACCGCGACAGTCCGCGAGCATCGGCCTTCTACGTCAACCAGGGTTTCATCCCCGATGGCTCCGAAAAGAAAGATGCGGCAGGTATCCTGACATTGCGCATGGTGCGCAGAGACTCTCCCGCGCGACACGCCTAGTGGCCCCTGACGCGGCCAGCCAGGCTGCGCGCCACTCGACCACAGGAGTAAGTATCCATGACGATCCGATCCGTACTTATCGCGACCGGTAGCGTGTTGGCACTAGCCCTGGCCGGGTGCGGCAGCAGCATCGCTGGCAGCCCGCAAGCTGCGCTACCCTTAGGCGCGATTAGCGGTGCCCAAAGCAGCGCGCCAGATGTGGTTGAGTCCCAAAGCCTTGGCCTTCCGAGTGACGTCACCGAGGCTCCTTCGAGCGGTGGTACGCAGCTCCCTTCGACCGGCAGCCTCGCTATGCCTGATTTGAGCGGCGTACTGGACGGCCTCAGCGGACTGGACGGGCAGAATTTCGATCCCAGCCAACTCGGCGCGCTCCTCGGCGCCCTGGGCGGTGCTGAGGGGACAGGCGGCCTCGCCGGGCTGGGCGGGCTGACCGGGTTGTCGCCGGAATGCTCGGCGGTCACCGGAGCATCCATCACGCTCGGAATGCTTCTGCTGACGCCCATGATGGGTAAGCCTTTGACGCAAGCGGAGGTGGATAGCGCATTCGCAAGCCTTTCGAAATTCCCACCGGAACTCCGGGGGGCAGTAGACAGCCTGCGTCAAGCCGCGGAAGGTGCCGTAGGAAAGTCTGCGGCCGAAGCTGGTTCGCTCCTGTCCAACCCTGCCGTTGATAGTGCGATGGACCAAGTCTCGACGTATATGGATGCGCATTGCTCCACTCAGTGACAGCCCGACGTGCTGCCCTGATACTGATCAGCATGGCGGCGGCCACTTTGGCAGCATGCGCCAGCACCGGAGTGCCCGCCGAGTCACCGACATCAGCGATCGCCTCGGTTACTCAAGCTGCGCCGTCAGTGTGGTCTGCGCCAGACTCCTCGGGCACCAATTCACAGCCCAACGCGGCAAGATCGACCGCAGGCGCATCCGCCGCAGGCACCAGCGCAGACCCATTACCCGGTTTATCGAAGGCCTGCTCCGGCGCGATTCGCGCGCAACTCGCCATCAACGGCCTCTTCACTGAGGCACTGGGGGGCGATGACGCCACTCCGACCGCCAGTACCCAGTCGCCCAGCGCGGCCACCACAGCAGCCACTTCCCATACGGCAGCCACCGCCACGGCGGGAGGCGCGACAGCCACGACCTCCGCTGAGCCCACCGCCGACACGCGCCCAGCAAACATCTCCACAGCCCGCGTCACAGCAGTCTTCGACGAGCTCGCGTCATTGATACCGTCAGCTCTAGAGAAGCCGCTTGCGGCGCTGCGCGAGGCTGCGGACGCGATGGTCGGGAAATCTATACCCGAAATACCGACAGTACTAGGCAACTCGACAGTAACCGATGCCACGAACGCGCTGAGCGATTACGTCGCGAAATGCGAGCCGCCAACAACGGATTAGTCCAGCAGCACACTAGCACCGCGTACTGCACTGCTCTAGCGCACGGCACGGCACGGCACTATGGCAGCACGCGGGCCCTGTTCCGCTTATGCGCTCTTCTCGCGCGGTTCGGCCTTCTGACGACGAGGCACGATCGTCGGGTACACGTTGTCGCGCACAGTTCGCTCGGTGACAACGATCCGCTCGATATCGTCCCGGCTCGGCACGTCGTACATCGCCGGCAGGAGCACTTCTTCCATGATTGCCCGCAGCCCGCGTGCACCGGTGCCACGCAGGATGGCTTCGTCCGCTATGGACACCAGTGCTTCTGGTTCGAACTCGAGCTGGACGCCGTCCATCTCGAACAGCCGCTGGTATTGCTTGGTGATGGCGTCTCGAGGCTCGGTCAGAATCGCGACCAACGATTCCTTGTCGAGATGAGTCACACTCGACACCACTGGGAGCCGTCCGATGAACTCCGGGATCAGCCCGAACTTGATCAGATCTCCAGGCATGACCTCACCGAAGATATCGGACGCGTCGATGTCGAATTTGCTGCGGACTTCGGCGCCGAAGCCTAGTCCGCGCTTTCCGACTCGTTCGCCGATGATCTTGTCGAGCCCGGCGAAAGCACCCGCCACGATGAATAGGACGTTGGTGGTATCGATCTGAATGAATTCCTGGTGCGGGTGCTTGCGTCCGCCTTGCGGTGGAACGGCTGCCGTCGTGCCCTCAAGGATCTTGAGCAGTGCCTGCTGCACGCCTTCACCGGAAACGTCCCTGGTAATAGACGGGTTTTCCGACTTCCGAGCGATCTTGTCCACTTCGTCGATGTAGATAATACCCGTCTCGGCGCGCTTCACATCATAATCAGCGGCTTGAATCAGCTTGAGCAGGATGTTTTCGACATCCTCGCCGACGTAGCCCGCCTCGGTGAGCGCAGTGGCATCAACGAGTGCGAAGGGCACGTTGAGCATCTTAGCCAACGTCTGAGCCAGATAGGTCTTACCGCAACCGGTCGGTCCGAGCAGTAAAATATTCGATTTAGCGATGTCGACCGGTTCGGGACCGCGGTCGGGGCCAGCCTGAATACGCTTGTAATGGTTGTATACCGCGACCGACAGCGACCTCTTCGCATTATCCTGGCCGATCACGTACTGATCGAGGTACTCACGAATGGCGACTGGTTTGGGGAGATCCCCAAGTTTCACATCGTTAGTCTCGGCGAGTTCTTCTT
>JBDTAR010000042.1:0-3672 GCA_039924545.1 Nakamurella sp.
CCGTTCCACGGGCTCTCCCAGGAACACCCCGGCGTCGTCTGCGGCCTCAACGTGCACCTCATCCAAGGAATCCTCGACACCACCGACCAAAACGACGCCCACGCCGAACTAGGCTTCCGCCCCAACCGCTGCTGCGTCACCATCCAGAGCGCACAACTCGCCCAGGACGAGAACCCGGACACACGCCACGCAGCTAGCCGACACGCTGCCCCGCACCACATGGCCACATGACAAATGGCGCGAGTGACCGTACCCCTAGAAGCTTCTAAAGGCGGAAAGTGCCAGCTCCGTCAGCCCGTCCTCGCCACCACCGGACAGCGCATCAGGCACAACCCCGCGACTATCCGCACCCTATGATCAAATTTATGCCGAAAGATCCCAACACCGCGCAAGTGGTCACGATCTTGGATGACTATCAGGGCGTCGCTCTCACGAGCGCCGACTGGGCGCCGCTCCGAAACCGGTTCACGGTTGAGGTGATCACCGAGCATATTGCCGATGAGGCCGGACTGGTCCGGCTGTTGGGGGCCAGCCAGGTTGTCGTTGCGATGCGGGAGCGCACACCATTTCCCGCTCGACTGCTGACTCAGCTGCCACAACTGCAGCTACTGGTCACGACCGGGCGGAAGAACAGCGCGATCGACGTGGCCGCCGCGCGATCGCAGGGCATCACGGTCAGCGGCACCGAACACAGCTCGTCGATGCCTGAGTTCACGATCGGCATCATGATCGCGCTGACGCGCAACTTTGCCCGCGAGGACGCCGCGATCCGTGCCGGTGGCTGGCAACGCACCATCGGGCCTGGATTGGCAGGGCACACATTGGGCATCGTCGGACTGGGTCGGGTCGGTATCCCGGTCGCCCGCCTCGCGCATGCCTTCGACATGACCGTGGTCGCCTGGTCGCCGAATCTGACCCAGGACCGCGCCGACTTGCACGGAGTCCACGCGGTCGACAAGTCCACCCTGTTCGCTACGTCCGACGTCATCACTATTCATATGCCGCTATCTGGCACCAGCCGCGGGACCGTCGGCGCCGCGGAACTTGCGCTAATGAAGCCGACCGCATACCTGATCAACACCTCGCGCGGGCCGATCGTCGACGAGGCGGCTTTGATTGCTGCATTGTCCGAGCAGCGCATCGCCGGTGCCGGGCTCGACGTGTACGACGTCGAGCCACTACCGGCAGAGCACCCGCTACGATCGCTACGCAACACGCTACTTCTACCCCACATCGGCTACGTCACCACCGACAACTACCGGATCTGGTTCGGCCAGGTCGTGGAAGACATCGTCGCATGGGCCGATGGCGCGCCGATTCGCGAACTATGATCTCGCATCGCCAAACCAACGTGACCGGGCTCCCGTCGCAGTATTTAATAAGCGCTTCCGGGATCGGGACTTAGGCGAATTCGCCTTAACAGCGATCGATGCTGCCATTCGTTCCCGGGTCTTCTTCGGACACTAGCGAACAACGGGCTCAAAAGGCTCGATGGACAGAGCCCGCGCGGCTGGCGACAATGCTGCCATGGAAAGCTTTTTCGCCCCGCTGTAGAAGAACTTCCTCGACCGGAAACGCTGGGACAATCGCGACGAACTACGCCTCGCGATCATCACCTGGATCGAGAAGACCTACCACCGGCGAAGGCGCCAGCGTGTCCTTGGCCGAAATACTCCCATAGAGTCCTTACCGCTCCACCCACAGCTCGCAACCGCGGCAAGACACTCCACACCCCGCGAATCAACCAAAGCCGGGGCAGTCCCCATCTGATACACGACGTTCTACTCGAACCATCACGCCATTTCGAGGTCACTTGAACAGTTCGCATAAGTAGTGATGTTGGTGACGCCGGGTAGCCGGAGGCTGCGATGCCCGCGGTTACCCGGCGTAACGGTCAAGTCCACGGCCGCAATCAGGGCTCAGGCTGGCATCTCCGGGGACTGAGCCTGCCCGTGGTGATTACAGGGCGAGAGCTGCGGCTAGGGCTTGGTTCACCTGGTGCATGGTCGTCGCGGACAGTACGCCGAGGTAGTCCCCCAGCTCGCTCTTGCGGAGTTGTTCGATGCAGTCGGCGTTGGCGTACCCGGTCAGTGGATCCGCCGGCGAGAGCTTCACCCAGGTCGGTAGATCACGCACCGTGGTCGTCAGCCGGATTGCCACTATCTCCGAGAGCAGACTGTTGCGGGCGTTGTTCGACACCACCAGCCACGGTTTTGCTCCGTAGCCCAAGTTGCAGCGAAATACCTGTCCCCGTAGCGAAGTGGCGGTTGACCGTGGTGCCGGGCTCACGCCAGCTCGTCATGAGCCGCGCGGCCGCGTCGCCGGGCCGAGAGCGTCGCTGCCTCTTCGGCCGATTCGTACGGGTAGTACGGGTTCTCTTCCGCCGCGGCAGCGTAGCCGGCTTCCAGCTTCTCGTCCTGCAACTGCTCCCATGCCTGATGGATCGCGTCCTGCACCGCTGCTGACCGGCTGCGATATCGCACCGCCAGCTCGTCGAGCTGGCGCGCGGTCTCTTCGCCCAGCCTCACCGTCATCGCTTGCGTCATACAGTAATGATACCGCTTATGTAACACTGGTGGTGGTGCTGTCCCAGGTCGCAACCGAGAGCCCGGACCGGTATCGGCCTACAGACTTGCGCTTTGCCGCTTGTTGGCTTGCCAGCCGCCGGGGCCGAGCAACCTATCGTTCCGGTCCGACAGGTCTTCCTCGTAGATGTCCTCGTGGGTGTCGAGGATTTGTTGGATGCGCTGGTCAGCCTCGTTGTCCATGCCCAGGCTACGTAGCGCCGCCGCGCAGCCGACCAGCGGCGTATCGGAGCCGACCCCGCCGCGAAGCGCGGCCTGCGCCTCGCTCAGGGCGGCCTGCGCCTCGCTCAGGGCGGCCTGCGCCGCGCTCAGGGCGGCCTCCGCCTCGCTCAGGGCGGCGGTGCCGTCGCCCTGAGCGAGGTAGAACACGGCCGCCAGGTGCGCAATGTCGTCGATCATCGCCGTGTAGTTGTGCTCCCACACATCGCAGGCCAGCCATGCGTAGCCTTTACCGCGGCCAGCGTCGAACGGGCGACCGGTGATCAAATCGAGGGCTGTTTGCAGATCGGCGATGCCGACCTTCGCCTGCTCATCATTTCCAGCGAATAACACGTCCAGCGGATGCCGCTGGGCCAGAACGTGGCCGAAGACGGTGTTGAACGCCTTCACGACGTGTGCGCTCGCCGGGGCGACCTTGGCGATCTCCTGCGCTCCGGAAATGCCGTCTGGAGTGAGAACCCCGGTGGCGTCAGCGTTGAAGGTGCTGGAAATATCGATGACGCCCTTACCGGCTAGCGCATCTCCATAGTGGGCGATGACCTGCACGGCGTTGGAGTATGGCACAGCGAGCACGACGATGTCGCCAGCAGGGACAGCGCCGAATGTGCCCGCAGTGGCCCCGCCGCCGAGTTCGGTGGCCAGACCCTTAGCTTTGGCCGCGTCACGACCGATGAGTTCGACGGAGTTGCCGCCTGCGACCGCGCGAGCGGCTATGGCCTGGGTCATGCCTCCCACGCCGATAAAACTGATGGTGCTCATGATGACTATCTCTTTCTCTAGGGTGAATTTCTCCTGTGTGAATTGAAGGCGTGTGTCAGCTCACGAGCGAATATCGCTTCGCTGCGAGGGCGCGCCCGTGCTCGATCGC
>JBDTAR010000043.1:0-14858 GCA_039924545.1 Nakamurella sp.
AACCGGCATCAATGACGATAGATCTGCATGCGCATTCCGTCTTCTCCGACGGAACTGATACCCCCGGCGAGGTCATGGCGTGTGCGTTGGCCGCCGGAGTGACGACGGTCGCGATCGTCGACCACGACACCACGGACGGGTGGGCGACCGCAGAGGCCGACCGGCCCGATGGAGTGACGCTTGTTCGTGGGGCCGAGTTGTCGACCCATGTTGTCGTCGACGGCCGCCGATTTTCTATCCACCTGTTGGCCTACCTTTTTAGCCCGTCGGTGACGGGTATTGCAGTCGAGATGGCCCGGCTTCGCGCCGATCGACTGCAACGGGGCCTGGCGATTGTGGGGCGAATGGTAGATGCGGGCGTGCCGATTTCCGCCGCGCAAGTACTTGATATCGCCGGTGGGGCGCCGGTGGGGCGTCCCCATATCGGTCGCGCATTGATGGAACGCGGCTTAGTGGGGTCCGTCACCGAGGCGTTCTCGAGTTATCTCTCGGCGCGGGGACCCTTCTACGTGTCGAAGGCTGATACACCGCTCGACCGTGCCATTGCTCTTGTTCGTGATGCGGGCGGGGTGCCCGTCATTGCGCACTCTCGTTCCCGCGGCGCCGCTGCAGTCACTGACGAGGCATTCTTCGCCCGATATGCGGAGGCGGGCCTCATGGGAGTCGAGGTCGACCATCCGGATCACGATGCGGCGGCGCGGATAGATTTGCGACGCATCGCCAGCAAATACCGATTAATTATGACGGGGTCGTCGGATTATCACGGTACGAATAAGACGGTGTCGATCGGTCAGGAAACCACTGCTGCGGAGGAGCTGGCGGCAATTCTGGCTGGAGCGTCCGGCGGTGTCGGCGTGCTTGGCCCCGTTCGGTAGCGGGCGATGGATACGGCTCCGCTTCCGGCGGTCCCTGCTGACCAGCCACCGCATCGCGAGTTGGCTGGCCTCGCACGGGGAATCGAGGTCGTCGCTGGCTTGGTATCTGCCGGCCTGGTCGCGCTCGGGCTAATTTTGGTCGCCCTGCAAATGATTTCGCCGGAACTTGCACCTGGTAGCGGACTCGCGACTGCGGTCGGCCCGACATGGCTGCGGGCGCTGGCACAACTTGGCGTGGGGGTCGCAGGCGAGATAGCTGTGTGGGCTAGGCCGAGGATGTCCCGCGGCCCGCGAGTGTGGGTGGCGATCGCGGTGCTTGTCGCTGTCGGCGCAGTGCTCTGGATGTGCTGGTGGCGCTGAAGTGTCTACCCCGTCAGGATCCGGTTCGGGCTGCCAGGCCCACGACGTGCGCCCCGCGCACCTCGACCACCACGGAGCCGACCGCAGTGACGTCGACCCGGCCCTGGTAGCCGCCTCGGTCGACGGGGATGACGCGAGTTGTTCGGCTGCTGGAAGTCGGCCGCACTGCCAGCCCTGTTGAGATCGGTACCAAAATGTTGGTCTCAATCGAGGCTGGTAATCCGAGCACCTTCGTCATGGACCAGTCGAAAACTGGACTGTCGACGTCTACGGTCGCGGGAGCCTTGGTGCTGCCGGCCGAAGTGGCGGCGCCGGCGTTGTCCGATGGATGGTCTCCGCCGGTCGCCGAGCTGTTAGCGGCGGTCTCTTTAGGCGGTGCTGGGACTGTCTCGGTGGTGGACGACATCGCGAACAGTGTGTGTCCGACGAGCGCGTAGTGGTGATCCTGATACGTCACCGACGGTGTCACTCCCGCCTTCGCAGTCGCGGAGATGTCTGCTGCGTCAATGTGGATAGTCGTTCGAGAAATCTCCTTACCCGTTGTGTCGTACACCACTATGGCGGGTGCTGGCTCGGCGACCAGGACGGCGGCCCGATCCGCTGTGATTTCGAGTATGACGGCCTGCGAACTCTTCAGCGCAATGGTCGCCTTGGGAACGGAATTGTTCGTATCCCAACCCTTATCGCCCTTAGCGGGTGAGTCCGAGGGCGTGGGCCAGTTCAGTACCAAATTGGTGACAGAACCGCAGTGCTCGATGGTGGCGAGCTGATCTGCCGTCACAGCGGCGTCAGTGAAGGTGCATCCGACGTGCGGTCCGTTGGAGTTCACCGGATTGGGCTGGTTGCCGTAACGGATTGTTGCTACGAGATCGTGTCGCCACAGCTCCAGGTAATCGCTGCCCATCCATCCGACATACGGACTGCCGAAGAATAGTTGGCCCGGATCCTGGTTCGGGCTGGTGCGTTGGTACAACCGTTCGCCCTTGGTCGGGTCGAACAACGTCACCTGTGAGCAGTACCCGTTCTTCGCGAAGACCGTCATCACTCCGTGCACACCGCTCCATGAATCGAGAGCGTCGGTGGTCGTGTCCCCTGAACCGATGGCACACAGGGCACGGTTGGACCGGGTGTAGCTCCACAACGATGTCCCGTCTTGAGTATCGAAACCACGGACAGAATGCGTATCGGCGGTAGCGACGGCGCCGTAGGGGGTCACTACGGCACCAAAGCGAGGGTCGGTGGACAACTGCCAGATCTCGTGCAGACTCGCCGGAACACTCTTGGCGTTCGGGGGAGTCGTCGATACGGCAGCAGCTGGTGTCGCGACCAGCGTGGTCGCACGCACGTCGCTGCCTAGGTACACCGCAGTGACCGTGGTGATGACACCGATAGCAATCACCGCCGCGATGAGTGCGTCAATACGGCGGCGAGTGCGTCGGGGCTGAGTCACAGCGACAAGCGTACTGGCGAGCTAGTTCGCAGGAGTCTGTTGCGTGGGCTGTGTGCCTCCACGAGTGCGGCGGCGTCGACTTCGTGGCTTGGAAGGCGTACGCGGCTGCTCGGTCGTTGCGTCCGTTGCTGCGGTGGAACTGGCGGTCCGAGTACGGGGAGGAGTCTGTGCACCGTGCTCGGCGGTCGCTGGACCGGACTCGGTCCGGCGGTGCCGAGGCGTCGTTGCATGCGGGCTGCGCTTGGTACCGTGTCCACGCCCGGTTTCCCCGAGATCCTCGATTTTCTCCGCATCAAGACCCTCGCGGGTGCGCTCGGATTTCGGCAGGGTCCCGGTCGCCTTCTCCGGAATACCAAGATCGGTACGGAGGTGAACCGACGACGAATAGGTTTCTACCGGCTCGTCGAATGCCAGGCCCAGTGCAGTGTTGATGAGCTTCCATCGGGGGATGTCGTCCCAGTCGATGAAACTGACGGCCACGCCGCTGTGACCAGCGCGGCCGGTACGGCCAATGCGATGCACATACGTCTTCTCATCGTCCGGGCACTGGTAATTGACCACGTGTGTCACACCATCCACATCGATGCCTCGTGCTGCGACGTCCGTCGCCACCAGCACATCGACCTTGCCGGTGCGAAACGCGCGGAGCGCCCGCTCTCGTGCACCTTGACCGAGGTCGCCGTGTACCGCAGCAGCGGCGAACCCGCGTGCGGAGAGTTCTTCCGCCACCTTTGCGGCAGTGCGCTTCGTGCGGGTGAACACCATGGCTAAGCCGCGACCCTCCGCCTGTAATGCACGGGCCAGCATTTCGACCTTGTCCAGGGCATGGGCCCGATAAATGAACTGCGTCGTGGTGCGGTGAATGATGCTGTCGGCCGGAAGCTCGGCGCGGATGTGCGTCGGCTGAACCATGAACGAACGAGCCAATTTGATGATGGGACCCGGCATCGTCGCCGAGAACAGCATCGTCTGGCGTTTGTCGGGCACCATCGCCAGCACACGTTCGATGTCGGGGAGAAACCCGAGGTCGAGCATTTCGTCGGCTTCGTCGAGAACGAGTATTTCGCTTGCGCCGAGCACCAGGTGGCCCTGGTTCGCTAGATCGAGCAGCCGTCCTGGGGTGCCGACAACCACGTCAACGCCAGCGGTGAGCGCTGCGATTTGCGGCTCGTAAGCCCGCCCGCCGTACACCGATGTGACGACAAGACGCAATCCCTTGGCGGCGGCGGTCAGGTCGCGGGCTACCTGGATACATAGCTCGCGGGTCGGCACCATGATTAGCGCACGAGGCGCGCGGCCTATCGGTAGTTCACCATTGGCCCCCACACGCTCCGTTGACTGCAGTGAGAGCCGTTGCAGCAGAGGGACGCCGAAGCCGAGTGTCTTGCCCATTCCAGTGCGGGCCTGACCGATCAGGTCACTTCCCGCCAACGCAATCGGGAGGGTCAGTTCTTGAATGGCAAACGTGTGCGTAATTCCAACCGCTGCGAGTGAATCCGCGATTTCGGGGATGACGCCAAGTTCGGTGAAGGTGGGGGTGATCGGCGCCGAGATGGCGTCATCTGCCGTGTTTTCGACAGAGTGGTCCTGCGAGGTTTCCATAAGTAGGCACGTGCCTTTCCGTTGCTCGCGTGCGTTCACGCGATCCACGCAAAGGCGCAAAAAATTCTTCGCCTGAAGGGTGTCTCGACTGATGCTGCGTGACGGCTTGTATCGGCCGTAGCAGCAACATTGACGCACGCACATGTCGTTGACGCGGGTGTCAATGTCTCACTCGCCTCGGGTCTTTACGGGATCCGCGCCGAGTGATTGCTGGGTCGTTGCTGATGCATGGGCACGGTAGTAGAACCGCTGAAATACGCAGTAACTCCGTTGAAATACGCTTAAGGCACCACAAACGCACAACTGAAACAGGACACTCCGTCTGCAAGTGTACCGCGGACCTGACGTTCGCGCAGTTCACGCGCCGGTGCCACTCGTGGTGCTGGTCTTGCTGCACCCTTAGTAGGCTCGCTATGGGGGGCGAGGTGTGACGCGCCAGCCGTTGAACCAATATCAGTGACAGGCAACCCGGCGGATCGTACGGGGTAATCGGGAGGCAAGTGATGGTCGACGACGAATCGGTCGAAGCGCCGGCGCCAGACTCTCGTGCCGTGCTGGATCTGCTCGGTGTTCTCGCCTACGGCGAGCTTTCGGCATTCGACCGAATATCGCTCGACGCCAGGTATGCCCCGACGCTCGTCGGAAGGGTCCAGCTCTCCCAGATGGCCGCAGTGGAATTGACGCATTTCAACTCGCTGGCTGGCCGGCTCGCTGAACTCGGTGTTGCGGTCGAAGACGCGATGATGCCGTTCGTTGCTCCCTTCAACGCGTTTCATGATTCAACAGCGCCGCATTCTTGGTTGGAATCGCTGGTGAAGGCACATGTAGGTGATGGACTCGCGGCCGACTTCTATCGCGAGATCGCAGAGTGGATTGACCCCTCGACGCGGCAACTCGTGTTCGGCGCATTGGACGACACTGGCCATTCTGCTTTTGCGGTTCGTGAGGTGCGGAAGGCCTGTCAGGCGGATCCCAAGTTGACCGGCCCGCTGGCGCTATGGGGCCGGCGACTCCTGGGTGAAGCCATCAGCCAGGCGCAGAATGTGGTCGCGGACCGTGCC
Source organism: Nakamurella sp. (assembly GCA_039924545.1). Lineage (GTDB taxonomy): Bacteria > Actinomycetota > Actinomycetes > Mycobacteriales > Nakamurellaceae > Nakamurella. The sequence goes on from JBDTAR010000043.1 coordinate 5,349, forward strand.
GAACTCGCCGAGCTGATTGTGCTCGGATCAGGAGACCTAGCAGGGTTCGGCGCATTGATCCGGAGACTTCAGCATTCCCACGGCGAGCGGATGAAATCGCTCGGATTGGCATAGCACCGTACATCACGTGGGATAATGGTCCAGCTATGACGGAATCCCTAAAATCCCTTCCCCTAGTATTTGCCGCGCCGCGTCGCGGAATGCCTCCGACCCACCTCGCCGACATGGATGACGCTGCGCGCCGCGAAGCGGTGGAAGCATCCGGACATCCCGCGTTCCGCGCCGACCAGCTTGCTAGGCATTACTTCGGTGGACTGACGCGAGATGCCGACTTGATGACGGACTTGCCGACAGTTGGCCGCGCCGAGCTTGTTGATGCGGTGCTACCGCCGTTGCTCACTGAGGTGAAGTCGATCAGTTGTGATGGCGACGACACTCGAAAGACCTTGTGGCGAGCTCACGACGGCACGATGATCGAATCGGTGCTGATGCGGTACCCCGATCGCATCACGCTCTGTGTGTCGTGTCAGGCGGGTTGCGGCATGGCCTGCCCGTTCTGCGCAACTGGGCAGGGGGGGCTCAAGCGCAACTTGTCGACCGCCGAGATCGTCGAACAGGTGCGCGTTGCCGCCGCCGCTGCTCGAGACGGCGCTTTAGGCGAGCGGGGTCGGCTTTCCAACATCGTCTTTATGGGTATGGGTGAGCCGCTCGCCAACTACAAGCGTGTGCTGCAAGCTATTCGACTGATTACTGCGCCAGGGCCGCACGGATTTGGGATTTCGGCGCGATCTATCACGGTGTCGACAGTTGGTCTCGTGCCAGGTATTGAAAAGCTAACGCTCGAGGGGCTGCACGTACGGCTAGCAGTATCGCTGCACACTCCGGACGATGAACTCCGAGACACGCTTGTCCCGGTGAACAGCCGATGGAAGGTCGCTGACGTACTCGCCGCTGCCCGCCGTTATGCGGAGACCACGGGTCGCCGCGTATCGATCGAGTACGCTTTGATCCGCGACATCAATGACCAGCCCTGGCGAGCAGACATGTTGGGTCAGCTGCTGCATCGTGAGCTCGGGCCGCTGGTACATGTCAATCTGATTCCGCTCAATCCCACGCCCGGCAGCAAATGGGATGCATCACCGAAGCCGGTGCAAGACGAATTTGAGCGGCGCGTCCGTGCTCAGGGTGTGGCATGCACGGTGCGCGATACGCGCGGTCAAGAAATCGGTGCTGCGTGCGGCCAATTGGCCGCGACGGAGCAGTAGCGAACACTGGGCAGTCAGTAGCGAACACTGGGCCGTGGGGCGACTAGGCCTTACAGCAGCGTGGCGGCGTGCGCGGCAGCTTTCGCTTCGCGCTTCATCTTGCGCCCGGAGCGGACACGGTGCACGATCCACAGCGCGCCGATCAGCGCAAGACCATTGAAGTAGAAGTCCTCCACATGTGACACGTGCTCTGTGAAGGTCTGTAGGAACAGAATGATTACGCCAAGACTCAACAGGATTGTGCTTCCGCGAGGCGCGAAAACCCGCCAGGAGCCGTGCCAGCCCCACTCTTCGCTGGGCGCGTCCGGGTTGTAACGAACGACCGAATGCTGCTCCGTGCTCCGAACCGCCAGGTCGGCACTAGCCGACTGCTTCTGCAACGAAGTCTCTGACACGGTCGTCTCCCTTTCCTCTCAACTCAGTAGCACCATCTTGTCACGCTGAGCTCATCGTTGCCGAGCCGCCCCATTGGAGCTTGTTGGAGTCTCGTGATGAGCGCGCTGTTCGTCATGGTGTGCCGTGGTGTTGCCGCTGCGCCATGAATTACCAAGCCTATTTTCGTGGCGCGCTGCTATTGACCCCGGTGGGCTGCGATTTCGATGGTCACCTTGCGCTTTTTGTCGGTGGTCACACCCTCTATTGTGAGCGATGCGCTGTCCGGCGTCACCCATCCTTCGATCGTTGTTCCGTTCGCCAACGCGCGGGGCAACGAAACTGTGCCGACCGATTCGCACGGTTGTAGTGACGTTTCTGCATCGACCACCATGTTCGGCGTGCTGCCGTCGGTGGGCTGCGAAGAAAGAATGCCACGAATGTTCGTACGGTCCTTGTCGCCGGTCACATTTAGAGTCCAGAACCGCTGCAGCGTTCCGCCTTCATCGATCTGCGACGAATACAGCGCTAGCGATGGCACGCCGCCCGAGTTCACGCCCAACGTCAGGGTGACATCATCAGGCTTCGCGCCGGATGGAAGCGGGGCTTGCGCCGCGTTCGCCTCGTTCTGAATGAGGTCAAGAGCGAGGTCAGCAGGAAGGTCGTCGTAAACGGAAGAATTATTTGCCGCGCAGTCGCCGAGCACCGAGATCGTGACCTTTGCGACGCCGGTCCACGCAGCGGGGAGTATGACGTGCGAATGTGGGAGCTCGGCTGTGGTTGTCGCTGGCACCGATTGGGTGGCGCTGAACGTTCCCGCCTCCGACGAGGTGTCAGCGTCTCCCGGTGACGGCGGGGATGAACCACCGTCTGACGCCGAGTTTGATATCCCGGGAGTACTACCAGGCTCTGAAGAATTAGTTGCTGCGCTGGTCGACTGGCCGCTCGTGCTGGTGGGCGCTGCTTTGAGTCCCGGACCGTCGTCCGACGGTGTGGTCATGCGAACCAGTGCGTACACGACCACTGCGGACGCCACGAGCGCACCGGCGAGCACCGCGATGATCCATCGCGTGTCTCGTCGATTGCCAACGCCCACCCCGCCAGTATGTATGGCTGAGATTGTTTTGTCGCAAACCGGGCATCTCTTGCACTGTTCGTGCGGCCGAAGCTGCGCGTACGGAACAATAGGGTGGTGCGATCCTCCAAATATAGAAATATGCCGTGCGACGTGCGTCGACTCCCTTATCCGTCAGTAGTGAAGGCGGAGGCCGCGTGAACACGGTGCTGTGGTACGCGCTTGGCGTGTTCGTGTTCGCGTTCGGGCTGATTATTTCTATCGCATGGCACGAGGCAGGCCACCTGACGTTCGCGAAGCTGTTCGGGGTCCGGGTGACGCAGTACATGGTCGGCTTCGGAAAGACGATCTGGTCGCGGACGCGAGGCGACACCGAGTACGGAGTCAAGATAATCCCGCTGGGTGGATATATTCGAATGATCGGAATGGTTCCGCCTGCCAAGGATGGACGGGCGCGCTTCAACACGACTGCTGCCAGCCCGCTGGGCATCGCCCGACAGATTCGCGACCAGACTCGGGCGGGGGACCGAGCATTGGTCACCGAGACAGATGACGGGCGCCAGTTCTACCAGTTGCACCCGTTCAAACGGATCATCGTCATGGTTGCTGGGCCCGCGCAAAACCTGATCTTCGCAATCGTGTTGTTCGGTATCGCCATGATGGCGATCGGCATTCCGGCAGCAAGCACTACCATTCAAGATGTCAGCAAGTGCATCGTGCCGGTTGCGGCGAGCGGGCAGCAACAGCGCACCGACTGCCTGCCGACCGACCCGAAAACGCCCGCGGCCACAGCCGGACTGATAGACGGTGATCGCGTCGTCTCGATCAATGGCGCAACGATCGACTCTTGGGCCGATGTCCAAAAGGTGATCGCGGCATCCGGCGGTCGCACCATCGAGCTCACATTCGTACGCGACGGTGTCGATCAGACAGTGACCGTTCCCATTGTTGCGACCGAACGCCCCAGCTTTGATGCAGCGGGGAACATTAGCGGCTCGGCAGTCATCGGTTTCCTCGGAGTGAGCCCTACTGAGGAGTTCGTGCCGCAGGGCATCGGTGCAGCATTCGTGCAAACCGCAAGCTTTATCGGTCGAGCGAGTGCGGCTGTTGTCAGGATCCCGCAGCGAGTGCCGGCAGTATGGGACGCCATCGTCAACCCTTCGCACAGCGACCCAGATCGCCCCATGGGGATTATTGGCGCCGGGCGCATCGGCGGCGAAATCTTGGCCCAACCCATGCCGGTCAAGGTCAAAATTGCGTGGGTGCTCAACCTGCTCGCCGGCTTTAACATGAGCCTGTTCTTGTTGAATCTGCTGCCGATACTGCCACTCGATGGTGGGCATGTCCTCGGCGCAGTTATCGACTGGGTCAGGCGCGGCTGGGCGGCAGTTCGGCGACGCGCGCGACCACGAGAGTTCGACGTGGCGGCGCTCATGCCGGTGGCCTACGTCGTTGTCTTAGCGTTCGTAGGTCTCTCGCTCCTGACAGCCATCGCCGATATCGTCAATCCTGTGCGATTGTTTGGCTAACGATGCTGCGATCGCGGGAAAGTGGGGCACAGCCGGTGGCGCCGAGTTGGCGAGCTAACAGCCGCGCATCGATTGTGCGCCCGTTGGGCCCTAAATCGGCCGCAAGGGTGGCTGCGGCGTTGGACCGAGACCCGGTCGGTACCTGCATGGTCGCTGCGCGCTTCGAGATTGCCGGAATGGATCGAGATCGGCTCGGCGGTACCTTCTGGGGCTCGGCGGGCGAGGGTGGCGGGTTGTGTTTTGCCGGCCCGAACGTGATCCCGCTGTCCGACGACCGAGACGGGCTCTGGGCGATCGCAGATGCCTTGCGGGCTCATGGCAAGCGTTTCGCATCAATAATGGGGCGCGCGGAGCAGGTGCAGCCGCTGTGGGATCGGATCGGCCCCTGGTGGGGACCAGCCCGGGAAATTCGTGATGATCAACCGCTTCTCGTCTGCTCCGATGCGCCAGTGATACGACCGGATCTTCGCGTCGAGGTGGTTCGAGAACACCAGATTGATCAGTATTTCCCGGCGGCCGTCGCCATGTTCACCGAGGAAGTGGGCGTCGACCCGACAACGGGCGACGGTGGGCATAGCTATCGCGCACGAGTTTTGGAGCTCGTTGCGGCGGGTCGCGCGTTCGCAGTATTCGACGGTTCAACGGTGATCTACAAGGCTGAGGTGGGTTCGCTCACTCGCCGCGTCGCGTTGATTCAGGGCGTATGGGTGCACCCGGAGTGGCGTGGTAAAGGACTTGCCGCCCCGGCCACGGCCGCAGTAGTGCGTTCGATTCAAGCATGGGGTCGGCTACCAAGTCTGTATGTCAACGCCTACAACATCGCCGGGCGGGCAACCTACGCACGCGTCGGTTTCCATCAAGTAGGCACGTTTGCATCGGTGTTGTTTTGAACCCACGCAGCATGGAGTGCCTGGATACTTGGCGCCGGGATGACGCGGTGAAGGGGGTGATGTGGCTGTGAGGACGGGGAAACCAAGGACGCCAAGGAAACCGGATAGACCAAGGACGCTACGAAGTCTCGGCATGCTGGCAATCGCTGGGTGGTGTGCCGCACTCGTATTGTCCGCGTGTACTGGCCCGTCCGTTGCGGACTCGCAGAGCACTGCCGCGCCGCTGCCTACCGGGACGATTGGCGACTTTGCTGCGGACTGGCAGGCCGGCCGCACTCAGGATGCCTCCCTGTTGACCACGACCCCTGCATCCGCCGCTCAAGCGATGTCTGCGGTGTCCGGGGACCTCGGTGCCACGTCGCTGAATATCACCACCGGCGCGCCGGCTATCAAGGACGGCACTGCGCGGGTCACTGCGACGATGACGTGGACGCTGCCTGCGGTCGGCAGATGGAGCTACGACACCGATTGGCAATGGGTTCGGCACGGTGACGGCGCAACCGCGCGATGGTTACTCGACTTCACCGCGCACACCATTCACCCCGACCTCGGACCAGGACAAACGCTGGCGGTGCGCACGGAAGGCGCGACGGACGGACCCATCGTTGATCGCAACGATACCCAGCTCGTTTCGCCCATCCGGGTCTACTCAGTGGTGCTACTGGTGAACAAGATCCCCGATATTTCGAAGACTTCCGCGGTGCTCGCGGTACTTCTTGAACCCCTCGACCACGCTGTCACCGCAAAAAGCATCGTCGATGGCGTCGCCGCTGCCAAGGCGGACGGTCTCGATAGCTACACAGTCACTAACATTCGCGAAAGTGATTTCGCGCCGCTCGAGGAGAAGTTGACAAGTGTTCCTGGAGTGACGCTCCCGTCACAGGTACGCGCTTTACCGCCGACGGCAGGGTTCGCGTCGATGCTGTTGGCCTCAGTGCTGCCGGTGGCGACGAAAATGGCGGCAGGCACGCCGGGATGGCGCATCGACACGGTCGATATGAACGGTGATGATTTGACCATCCTCGCTGAGAAGCCTGCTGACCCTGGCACCAAGGTCACGGTGACCCTCGACCCTGCCGTGCAGAGCGCCGCGCAGGCGGCCGTCGACCCCGTTGCTGAACCGGCCGTGATCGTCGCTATCGCACCGTCCACCGGTGAGATCCTCGCTGTGGCGCAGAACAAGGCTGCCGATGCCTTAGGGCTCATCGCTCTCAAAGGGCAGTACCCGCCGGGCTCCACGTTCAAGATCGTCACCGCAACAGCCGCGATCGACCATAACCTCATCGCACCAACGACGGCAGTTTCGTGCCCGGGTGAGTGGACCACGAATAACCGCACTATCCACAACGAAGGCTTCGCACTGGGTACGGTCACGGCGACGTCGGCGTTTGCGCATTCGTGCAATACGACGTTCGCGATGCTCGCATCGCAGATGCCCGCGGGTGCGCTACCGTCCGCGGCATCCGAATACGGAATCGGCCTCGACTTCGACATCGCGGGTATCACTACTCTCACTGGATCTGTACAGGCTGGCGACTCAGTACTGGCCCGCGCCGAGAACGGCTTTGGGCAGGGAACCGACCTCGTCACTCCGTTCTCATCGGCGCTCATGGCGGCCACTGCCGCCACCGGCTCCATGCCGACACCGGTATTGATCCGTGGCACGACGACCACCGTTGACCATCCAGCGCCGAAGCGGAGCGCCGCCGTACAGGCGGGAATCCGTACGCTGATGCGCGCCGTCGTGACCGACGGAACCGCTAAGAGCCTGCGCGGTGACGGTGAGGTGTATGCGAAAACGGGAACCGCCGAGTACCTCGGTGCGGATGGCAAAATCCATGCGCACGCATGGACGGTCGGTTTCCGAGGGGATATCGCCTTCTCCGCCATGATTGTCGGAGGCGATTCGTCGAAGCGGACAAACGATCTTGCTCACGCCATGCTGACCGCGTTGCCCGCCAACTAAGGGAAGGCCGTACGCTCAAATCCATGTCCGATGCCTTGACTCGTGCCCCATTGACCCCCGGCGACCCAACTCCGGTTCGCGAAGTTCCGACTGGGATCGTCCGCCCTGAATATGTCGGAAAGCCTGCGCCGACGCTCGAAGGCGGGTCCTTTGTGCAGACGCCGGAAACTGTCGCGAAGATGCGGGTGGCCTCCAAGATCGCCGCGCGTGCGATGGCCGAAGGCGCGAAGTTGATCGAGGCGGGCATCACCACTGATGCCATCGACAAGGTGGTGCATGAATACATCTGTGACCACGGCGCATATCCATCGACGCTCGGCTACCGAGGATTCCCCAAATCCTGCTGCACGTCGCTGAACGAGGTCATCTGCCACGGAATTCCCGACTCCACGGTGATCGAGGAGGGCGACATCGTCAATATTGATGTCACCGCTTACATCGACGGGGTGCACGGCGACACCTGCGCGACGTACCCGGCCGGTGAGGACATTGCCGAGGAGCATTGGCTGCTCATCGAGCGTACGGCAGAAGCGCTGCGCCGCGGCATCAAGGCGGTGGCGCCCGGCCGCGAGATTAACGTCATTGGCCGCGTCATCGAGTCGTATGTCAAGCGTTTCGGTTACGGTTTGGTCCGCGACTACACCGGCCACGGAATCGGCCACGACTTCCACTCGGGGCTCATCGTTCTGCACTACGACGAGCCGACCGCAACGACCGTCATGGAACCGGGCATGACGTTCACCATCGAACCTATGGTCACCCTGGGCGGTAGCGAGTGGGATCAGTGGGACGACGGGTGGACGGTCACCACCCGCGACAAGTCGTGGACGGCTCAGTTCGAGCACACGCTTGTCGTCACGAATGATGGCGCAGAAGTACTCACCATTCCCTGAGCATGCGGACGGTGTATGTATGACGCTTCCCGCGGCCTCCCGACCGTGGGCTTCGCCACTCACCGTCAGGCCGGGTCAACGCCCGGTAGATGCACTTTATGGACCAGTGGGTGCAGGCAGACCCAACAGAGCGTTTTCCAGCAGTTCCGGTAGTGCGGGGTGGATCCAGTACTGGCCGAGTGCCAGCTCATGCGCCGGAATGCCGAATTGCATGGCGGTGAGCGCTGGCTGAATGATCGTCGCGGCTTCGGGGCCGATGATGTGCACGCCGAGCAGTAGCCCCGTTGCAGGATCTGCGAGCACCTTGCAGAAGCCTGCCACGTCCTCCCGGGCCCAGCCGGCTGCGACGCCGCCATAGTCGCGGCGTGCGACCGCAACGTCGATACCGCGGGAGAGAGCCTCGTGTTCCGTCATTCCTACGGTCGCGACCTGCGGGTGGGTGAATACGGCGGCGGGAACGAAGCGGTGGTCCGCAGCAATGAACTCGTCCGGGTGTGCCAGGTTGTGCTTGACTACTCGCGCCTCGTGGTTGGCGACGTGCTTGAGCTGGTACCGCGACGAGATGTCGCCGAGCGCCCAGATGCCAGGTACGCGAGTCTGTTGGTGTTCGTCGACCTCTACGTATCCGTCGGCGTTGAGCTCTACACCCGTTGCACGTACACCCAGTTCGTCACCGTTCGGGCGTCGGCCGGTGGCGATCAGCAGCAGATCTGTCTCAACTGTGGTAATCATGCCGTTGGCGCCGGTGAGTTCAGCGAGAATGGCGTCATGCATGGTGGGTGACGGTTTCACCGAGGTGATGGTGCTGGACAGGCGGACGTCGTAGCGTGCCGCGGAGATATCGGTGTAGCGCTGGGCTACATCGTTGTCGAGGTGACGTAGCAACTTCTGGCCCCGTGTGACGTGGGTGACGCTCGCGCCGAGTGATGCGAAAATGTGGCTGAATTCCGCGCCGATGTATCCGCCGCCGTAGATCAGCACGCGACGTGGCACCTCGTTGATCCGCATGACGGTGTCTGAGGTGTGATGTGTGACGGTGTCCAGGCCTGGAATTGCGGGAACTACCGCGCGTGAGCCGGCGGCCAGAACGAATCGATCTGCGCTCAACTCTGCCGAAGACCCATCGACAAGTGTGACCGAAAGGCGCTTATCCCCGGTGAAGCGACCCGTGCCTGTGTACACAGTGATGTTGGGGCATTCGCTGCCTTCCCGGTATCGCTTGCCGGACGCGGCTATCGGATCGATACGGCCGAAAATCCGGTCACGAATGGCAGGCCAGTCGACTCGATCGATGTGCCCTTCGATACCGAGCTTCTCGGCACCTCGAAGGCCGTCGGCAATCTCTGCGGGGTACTCGAACATCTTTGACGGGATGCAGCCGACATTCAGGCAAGTGCCGCCGAACGTGCCGTTCTCCACGATCGCAATGTTCCAGTGGTCGAATTCTGGACCAGGGATCGAATTGCCAGAACCGGTGCCAATGATGACTAAGTCGTAGTGAGACATTCGACTAGATTATG
>JBDTAR010000044.1:0-14245 GCA_039924545.1 Nakamurella sp.
GGGGGTGCGCGTGGGGGGGCGCCGGGGGCGCGCGTTGGGGGCGCTGGGGGTGAACTCGGGCTGAGGGTTCGTGGGCTGGCGTTCGCTGCGGCCTGTGACCGGTGACCCGGATCAGGTGCGGCAGCTGCTTTGTCGGCTTTGTTGGGAAGTACTGATAAACCGACTCTCGTTGACTGCAGCCTTCCGTTCACCTGGCAAAACGACGAATTCTACCAATCGGGCGTTCGTTTATCAGCGAATCCCTAGAGACCCCGTCGCCGGCGATTGAAATCTGCCCGCGACGGGTATTACAGCCGTTACTACGGAACGAAGCGCGCAACGTCGCAGTGCGGCGCGGCTGGCGGCCAGGCTTCTGGTGTGCAGTGACGGCTCTCGTGCCCGCTGAACGAGTGCGAAATGGAGTGCTGCGATGACAAAGACTGTTGTGGAGCGTGAGCTCGCCAACATCACCCACGGTCGATTCGAGCGGGCGCTGTCGGGATTTACTGCTGTGGCGGCAGTGATCACCACCGCCGAGATTTACATCGAGCATTACCGGGCCAGCTTCGGCAACAAGTGGATGTGGTCGCCCATCGCAGTGACACCGCCGCTCGTTGCGGCGGGTATCGGCGGGATCTTCAGCAAACGGTGGGCTAAGACGGCGTTGCCGGTGGCTGCCGCGGTGTACGCCCTCGATGGCCTGGCCGGTGAGTATTTCCACGCCCGCGGGGTCGCGCGGAAGCCGGGCGGCTGGAAGCTCGCCAGCTACAACGTGCCAATGGGCCCCCCAATCGCCGCGCCCGGGCTAATGGCAATCGTCGGCGGAATGGGACTGTTGGCCGCAATCCTGCGCCGCGAGAAGTAGTCGAAATTCGCCGTACATGAAGTAAGCAGTGCGTGAAGTAAGCAGTGCGTGAAGTAAGCAAGGAAGCCTCCAATGCCAGATTTTCGTAACGCTCAGCATCTTCCTAACCTGCGGCCAGACCGGCAGCCGCCAAATCCGGACTGGCTGCCCGCGCAGGAGCAAGGCACGACTCCGCAGATGATCGGACGCTATCCCAACTACGACGTACTGGACTCCGTCGACACCTGGGATCACGCGACGCGTCGGGTCGTTCTGGCACGTTTGGAAGATCCTGGACCACTCAAGTTCTTTACCGCCGAGCAGGAGCCGACCCTGCGTGCTTTTTGCGACACCGTGATGGCGCAGGACCGCGAGCCGCGAGTGCCGGTGGCCGAATTCGTCGATGACAAGCTTGCCGCTGGCCAGTTGGACGGCTACCAGTATGACGACATGCCCGACGATCGCGATACGTGGCGAATGGTTCTATCCGGGTTAGACGAGGTCGCGCATTCTCGTTACGGCAAAGACGATTTCGCCGCAGCGGAAACGGCCACCAGGGAGGCCATCGTCGACGATCTGGCGCACGGCCGGTTGGCTGGCGGCGTGTGGGACGAGTTGAACGTGCCGCGCGCTTGGTCGGTGTGCATGCGCGCCATACTCGCCGGCTTCTACTCGCATCCGTGGGCGTGGAACGAGATCGGCTTCGGCGGACCGGCCTACCCGCGCGGTTTTATGCGGCTGGGGCCGATGAGCACCACCGAGCCGTTCGAACGTCACGGAGCTACCAGCGAAGACCCGGTCCGAGTCGTGAATGAGGAGACGCTCTGATGGCTGGAGTGCTACCTGGCGCACTGAGGGACATGCTCAAAGGGGCGGTTGGCCCAACCGACAACGACTCCCGTTTTCTGCTGAACGTTCACTCGCGGGAATTACCTGGCGAAGAGACCATGCATCGCTACGCCGAGAGCGATGAGGTGGACATCGTCATAGTCGGCGCGGGTGCCGGTGGATCGGTACTGGCACAGCGGCTTGCCCGCCAAGGCTGGAAGGTCGTCATTTTGGAGGCCGGGCCGTTCTGGCATCCCGACGAAGACTGGGTTTCCGACGAGGCCGGGTCGCATCCGCTGTACTGGACGCAAAAGCGGATCATCGGCGGCGACGATCCGATTGAGCTGGGCAAGAACAATTCCGGCCGTGGAGTCGGCGGCTCGATGGTGCACTACGCGGGATACACCCCGCGTTTCCATCCGTCAGATCTGCATACCTACAGCCTGGACGGAGTCGGCGCGGATTGGCCCATCGATTATGAGGACTTGCGGCCGCACTACGAAACGGTCGAACGCGAACTACCGGTAGCCGGGCAAAACTGGCCGTGGGGCTACCCACATAAATATCCGTTCTCCCCGCACCCCATCTCCGGCGCCGCCGCGAAACTATGGGAGGGGGCGCTCAAGATGGGGATCGAAATGCGCGTCGGCCCGGTCGGCATCGTCAACGGCACGTTTGGCAACCGGCCGCACTGCATTTATCGCGGCTACTGCCTGCAAGGCTGCAAGGTCAACGCGAAGGCCAGCCCGTACGTTACGCACCTACCCGACGCGCTGGACCACGGCGTCGAGATCCGCCCTGACTGTATGGCCTCCCGGGTCGAAATCGATCAGGCCACCGGCAAAGCCGTCGGCGTCGTCTACCACGACGAGGTCGGCGGCGCAGAAAAACTGCAACGGGCCCGGTTTGTGGCGATCTCCGGCTATTCGATCGAAACACCGCGACTGTTGCTGAACTCCACCTCACAGCGCTTCCCGAACGGGCTGTGCAATAACGAGGACCAGGTCGGCCGCTACGTGATGGTGCAGGGCGCCAGCCAGACCGCGGGGCGTTTCCCCGAGGAGCTCCGCATGTACAAGGCGCCACCTCCGGAAATATCCTCCGAACAGTTTTACGAGACCGACCCGTCACGCGGCTTCGCCCGCGGCTTTTCCATCCAGACGGTGTCCCCGCTGCCCATCGGCTGGGCCGAACACGTGCTGGCCGACGGCCACTGGGGCCGGGCAATGCGCGAATACATGCGCGACTACAACCACTGGACCACCATCGGCGTGCTCAACGAACTGCTGGCGCAGCCGGACAACCGCATCACCGTCGCCGACGAAAAAGACCCGTACGGCATCCCGATCGCCCACATGAGCTACTCGCTGTGCGACAACGACAAGGCAAACATCGCCTACTCCACCAAGGTCATCACGGACATCCTGCACGCCGTAGGGGCGCAAGACGTGCTCACCATCCACCGTTACGCCCACCTGATCGGCGGCGCCCGAATGGGCTCCTCGCCCGAGTCCAGCGTGGTGGACGCCAACCAACGCGCCTGGGCAGTGCCGAACCTATTTTTGGCCGACGGATCCGTATGTCCGACGCAAGGCTCGGCCAACCCTGCGCTCACCATCATGGCAATGTCATCCCGACTGGCAGAACGAATGGCCAGCGGCGCCGCCATGGACGACCGCCCGGAGGTCCGCGCCGGCAAGGTTCGGCACCGTCAAGTGGCACGCTAAGAGGGCACGCTGGGAGGACACGACGAAAAGATGGGATCCGGTATGACGAGCGAGGAGACCGACACTTGGGAGTTTCCTCCGTACGTGTTGCGCGAGTACGCGCTGTTGGCGGACGGGCAGCGTGGCGCGATGATCGGCCCACGCGGTGACGTGAGTTGGATGTGCGCACCGCGCTGGGATTCGGATGCAGTGTTTTCCAGCCTGATCGGCGGCCACGGCATGTATGCCATCACCCCGGTGGGCCGGTTCGTCTGGGGCGGATCATATGAGCCGGGCAGCCTGATCTGGCATAGCCGCTGGGTCACCGAGACCGGAACCGTGCAGTGTCGCGAAGCGTTGGCTTTTCCCGGCGAGCCAGGCCGGGTCGTCCTGCTACGGCGCGTCGAAGCAATCGACGGTGACGCGCGAGTGCGGGTGCTACTCGACCCGCGCGCTGGCTTCGGCCATGATCGGACCCGACGTTGGTCAATCTCGGACGGGTACTGGACCGGGCGGAGTGGCCCGTTATACGTGCGCTGGTCCGGGGGCGCCGACGCTCGCCCACGCGGCAAAGGCAAGAGTGAGCACGTGCTCGTGCTGGAGTTGACGGTGCCCGCGGGAGCGCACCACGATTTCGTTCTTGAGTTGTCCGATACGGCGCTACCGGACGACGCGGTCGACCCCGCGCGTGCGTGGCGAGCCACCGAAACAGCGTGGCGCGGCGCGGTCCCCGAGTTGGACAACACCGTTTCACCGACCGAGGCTCGGCACTCTTATGCGGTGTTGCGGGGGCTGACCAGCCACGGGGGTGGCATGGTCGCGGCGGCCACCATGTCGCTGCCGGAACGGGCCAATGCCGGCCGGAACTACGACTACCGCTACGTGTGGATTCGCGACCAGTGCTACGCCGGACAGGCCGTCGCCGCCGCCGGGCCACACCCGCTCCTGGACGACGCGGTGCGCTTTGTGTCCGAGCGAATTCACGCCGACGGACCAAATCTCACCCCGGCCTATACCATCAACGGCGGGCCGGTGCCCGATCAGCGCAGCCTGGATCTACCCGGATATCCGGGCGGGTCTGACATGGTGGGTAACTGGGTCAACCAGCAGTTCCAACTCGACGCACTCGGCGAGGCACTGCTGCTGCTATCCGCCGCCGCCCGCCACGACCGGCTAGACGCCGACGGTTGGCGCGCAGTCCACATCGCCGCCCAGGCCATCGCGCAACGGTGGACCGAACCAGACGCCGGCATCTGGGAAATTGACAACCGCGCCTGGACGCACAGCCGACTGATCTGCGCCGCTGGGTTGCGCGCCGCAGCGCACGCCAGCAGTTCCGCGCCTCTTGCGGCCGACTGGTCCGCGCTAGCCGATAAGATTGTGGCCAACACCGCCCGGACCTCGCTACATCCCTCTGGACGCTGGCAACGCTCCCCCGACGACGAAGGGCTAGACGCGTCGTTGCTGCTACCGCCGTTACGTGGGGCGTTGGCCGCCGACGATCCGCGCACCACCGCCACGCTGAATGCGTACCTGGCCGAACTCACCGATCGTGGTTATGCGTATCGCTTCCGCCACGACCAGCGTCCGCTGGCCGATGCTGAAGGGGCATTTCTGCTGTGTGGATTCATCACCGCCCTGGCCCAGCATCAGCAAGGCGATGAGGTGTCGGCATTCCGCTGGTTCGAACGCAATGCGGCGGCATGCGGGCCGCCCGGGTTATTCACCGAGGAATTCGACGTGAACCAGCGGCAGTTGCGCGGCAATATCCCGCAGGCTTTTGTACACGCGCTGCTACTGGAATCCGCTGCCCGGCTCACCGAACCGTGGAAACCGTTCTGAGCCGCAAAACGCTGAAGCGGAGGCGAAGTCAGCGTGCCGCGTCAGTTCGATCGGCGCGAATGCGGCGCTGCCAGTCATCAACGGCTGGCCGGTGGATCGGCAGAGCCGCCGCCGCTAGGTCTGTGAGCATTATGGTGAACCGACCCGGGATCTGCGCGGCGCCCGCACCGTAATGCCAGATTTCACCGACGGCCAGAGTCAGCAGATCGCTGAACTGGTATCGCGGCACGATCAGTCGCACCTGCGGGTCATCATCATCGGCGCCAAAATCGTCGGCACCGTCTGCGTCCCTGCCGGCGTGATAGACCACTGTCGAAATCGGCGGCCGGACGGCCAACCGACGCAACAAGTCGTGCAGCGCATCGATGACCTGGCAGGCCGTAGTCGGATCGTTCACCGCCGGGGACAGCGCCCGTTCTGCGATGTCGATCAACTGCCGGAATCCGAAGGCCAAGTCTTGCTCCATGGTGCGTTCAATGTCGAGCGCGATGGCAGCGCGGACCCGATCGGCCAATGCGTCGCGGTCCGGCGGATCCGACCCAAAGATTCGGACCAAGGGCGCACCACCCGGGACAAAGTCGCCCACCCGCGGGACCAGCGCGAACACTCCGTCGGTTCGTGCGGCCAGTTCGACTAGCCGAGACTCGTTCACGGAGACCATCACCCCAGGACGGATGGACGAGACAGTCCAACCCGGTTGCTGTTGCAGGGATATCAGGAGTTCACGCTGGTCGGACGTCGACGAATCGCGCGAGACGATTGGGTATTCCCGATCGAGCAGATCCCGCGACTCGTCGGCAATGGTGGCAATGATGGTGGCGACGCGAATCAGGTTCGCGATATGGCTGATGTAGGCGATGAACATGACGACACTACCCAGCACGAACACGAAGGCGCCGGTCACCGCGATCCGTGGCACCGCACCTGCGCCGGCCGACGGTCCGCCCACTTCTCGCTGGACCACCATCGCGTAGACGAAAGTCGCCATGAACAGCCCCAGGCTGAATTGGATGGTGTGGTCGCCTAAGAACATGCGCAGCACCCGCGGCGAAAACTGGCCACTGGTCAGTTGCAGCACCAGGATGGTGATCGAGAAAACCAGCCCGGTGAAGGTGATCATCGCAGTGATGATGGACGACAAGATGCTGAGCGCCCCGGCTGGCGAACCGGGGTAAACGGCGACGCCGGGCGCCGAAGGCAACTGGTGGTCCAGCGCGATCAGTCCGAGGGCGATTCCTATCGAGGCTGCCACGCAGAGCGCCGGCGTCAACCAAAACGCGGAATCCAACACGTCACGAACGCGCCGGAAAGACACCAGCGATGTCACCGTGGCCAGCAGCGACCGTTCGTCATTGGACGGTTTCACGCCGCAGCGCAGTCGTAACGTCGACAGCATTGTCCTGCTTGCTCATTGCTATCCCACCCGAAACCGCTCCGCATCAGCGTGTTTCAACTCCAGTCCGAGCCCAGGCCGGCCCAGATCCGGCCGCAATACACCGCCAGTCGGGTCCAGCGCCCCGTCAAAGAACATGCCCTCGATGCGGGCATGATCGTGAAAATACTCCAGGTGTCGCAGGTTAGGAACTGCCGCCGCGACATGAGCATGCAAGTTGGGTGCGCAGTGCCCCGACACCTGCAAACCGTGCGCGGCCGCCACCGCCGCTACCCGCAGCCACTCGCTGATACCGCCGCACCGGGTCACATCAACTTGCAGGCAGTCCACCGCGCCAGCGGACACCATCCGGGCGAAATACACCAAGTCGTACCCGTACTCGCCTGCCGTCACATCCGCGTCAATGTGGTCACGGACCTCTCGCAACCCGTCCAGATCGTCGGAGGAAACCGGCTCCTCGAACCAAGTTACGTCCGAATCGGCCATGGCGTGCGCCATCCGGATCGACTGCTTGCGCGTGTAACCACCGTTAGCATCCACATAAAGCTCCGCGTCCGGCCCGATCACCTGCCGGGCAAATGCGATCCGCGCCAAGTCGCGCGACGTGTTGTGCCCCCACGACTCGCCTATCTTGATCTTCACGCGTGGGATGCCCCAGTCACCGGTCCAGCGCTCCAGCTGAGCCCGCGCGGCTGGTTCGTCATACGTAGTGAAGCCGCCGCTGCCGTAAATCGGTACCTGCTCGTGCACCACGCCGAGTAGCCGACACACCGGCACCCCGAACAGCTTCGCCTTGAGATCCCACAGCGCCGTTTCCACCGCGCTGATCGCGCAGGAAACCACCCCGGGTCGGCCCAGGTTCCGGCAGGTTCGCACCATGGCTTCCCACGCGCCGCCGACATCCAAGATCGGACGGCCGATGACCGCAGCAGCTAGAACGTCGCCGATCAACGTTTTGCAGGCTCCGGCCGCGTAGGTGTAGCCGAGACCGTGCAGCCCGCCGGCGGAAACGTCGACCGACACCAGCGTTGTTTTGTCCCACGCCAGCGTGCCGTCCGCCTCCGGCTGGTCGGTGGGTATTTCGTAGACCGACACATCGAGCTGATCGATCACCGGATCCGAAATGTTCATCACATTTCCTGCATTTCGCTATGGACTCCCGCAGACACAATCCACGCAGGCTGTACCCGCTTTGCCAGCGTCGCGGCGTACTTATTACGCATCCGCCGCACCGCTTCCAGGGTCCCCACCTGGTCGCCCGTCGGTCGGTCGGTCGGCGCCCGCACTGCGAGCACCACACCGGCAACGGCAAACGACCCAGCCACCAGCGCGTCGACAAGGCCAGCGCGGCGCCGCGACTTCACGCACGCCGCCAATGCCAGCATCGACAAAGCGTGCGCCACATCGACTTCCGCGCCAAGCAGCAGCACCGGCCGCGGCGCCAGTCCAGCCGTTCCGATGGCTTGCGCCAGCTGCCGCACACCCAGCACCCTGGCGACCCACCGATCAACGTGGCTCCCCTTTCGACCGGAGTACACCGCCACCACCGCGGCTGGCCAGCAGACCAACACCATGCCGAAACCACCGCGCACCCAGGTGACGGGCCTCATCGCCGAGGCCTCCCAGAAAGTGCGACCACTGCCGCAACTCCGGTCGCTGCCAATCCGACTGAGGCCGCAGAAACGGTCCGGAGATGGTGAGACATCCACAGTTCTGGATCCCTCTTATGTGACTGGTCGCTGAATGCTCCCCTAGCGCCATGGTCATGTCCTTCAGGGCCGTCCACGGGTTCCCACAGATTCGCCGGACGCTCGGCATTGGCGGTCCGATCGGTTTGCTGCGAGCCGAACCCGGTGCGCGCCAAGTAGCGGTCCAGCAGTGACGGCGAGAGCTTGTTCGCCAGGATCGTCAGAGCCGTCGAAGTACCAACCCAGTACTGCTTGCGCTTCGGGTGGTCGGCGGCATACGCGACACCTCGCGCCGCAAACTCCGGCTGATAGATCGGCGGCACAGGTTGCGGATTTTTGGGCAGACGCGATAACACCCACGAGAACTGGGGCGTATTCACGGCGGGCATTTGCGCGATTGTGATGTGTACATCGCTCTTGTTGTGCAGGAGTTCGGTCCGGATCGTGGAGGTGAATCCGTTGATCGCATGCTTTGCGCCGCAGTACGCGGCCTGCAGTGGAATACTCCTCGCACCGAGCGCCGATCCGACCTGCACAATCGTGCCCCGATTCCGCGGCACCATTCGATCCAACGCGGCCTTCGAGCCATAGACATACCCGAGGTACGCGACTTCTGTGACGCGCTTGAACTCCTCTGGCTTGATCTCCATGAACGGTGCGAAAACCGACGCGAATGCCACGTTGATCCAGGTATCAATGGGCCCAAAGCGTTCTTCCACCTGTTGGGCGGCCGCCTCGACCTGTGCATAGTCCGCGACGTCCGTGGGTATCGCCAATGCTTGGCCGCCAGCGTTCTCGACATCTTTGACGGCGCCATCCAGACCGGCCTGCCCGCGAGCTAACAACGCGACCTTCGCACCGCGGGAGCCGAAAAGCCTCGCCGTCGCGCGACCGATACCTCCACTGGCTCCGGTGACTACAACAACCTGCGATGAGCTCATGGCATTCCTCCCTGGTACGGCTACGCGACCGTCTCACAGTTGCGTACCCGCACAGAGCCATCGGCAATCACCAGGCGGCAGTCACCAGGCACATCGCGCACGATCAGTACAGCGCCCGACCCATACAGCTCCTATGGCGCTCGGCAGAATCAACGATGTATATGCGACATACCGGTCGCAATAAATATCGAGGGCCAGCAGCAGGTAGACGGGCTACAGAATTAATAGACAAGTTGCAGAATAAGGAGTCACGCCATTTAACGACGCCAGTAAACGTCCGGGCCGGCGTTATCGTAATTGTTCCACTTCGTCATCGTCAGGGACTGGCGATTACCGTGCGTGACCACTACCCTCTGGCCGAAATGAGCGTGGAGGGGTCGTTTCAATAATTCCGTAGGCAATCCTGACGAAACCTGTCTACGTAAACCCGTCGGCTCTTGCCGGACGCCAGTCGTAATGGCAGGCAACGGGTGCTCATCACCGTAAAGCGGTAAAAGACTCAGGAGAAGGTCCGCGGATTTTTCATCCGGCAGCACACCATCGGGGGCCCCGACCAACCGACCGGGCCCGCCGTTTGCTGAGCACCCAGTTGAATCATCGACTGCTGATCCGCTACCTCGTTGGTACCGCATACAGGTAGCCAACCAGCGGCGCGGGCAGATCACCACACCCCTATGGAGGTAATCTCGGGCTCATGGAGCTTGATATGCCGATTCGAATCGCGCTGATCAACGACTACGACGTGATCCTGACGGGTATCGCCGCAATGCTCGATCCCTACCGCGAGCGCGTCTGCGTAGTAGAGATCGACGCCAGTACACCGCTGCACGCGGATGTCGACATCGCCCTGTATGACTCGTTCGGCCAGTCCGAGCCAAGCGCCTATAACATCGCCACGCTGGTGCGAAACCCGCACGCCCGTAGTGTGGTCGTCTACACGTGGAACTTCCACCCGACGCTGGTGGCCCAGGCGAGAGCGCAAGGGGTCAAAGGCTACTTGTCGAAAACGCTGCCAGCTAGCGCGCTGGTGCACGCGTTAATAGCGATTCACGCGGGCGAGGTGATATTTAGCGAAGCGGGGCCACGCCCGCGTGTAGGAGTGAGCCAGGACTGGCCCGGTCGCGAAGAAGGCCTCACCGAGCGGGAAGCCGAAATACTTGCACTGATCACGCAAGGCAAAGCCAACGCCGAGATCGCTGCGCTGACATTTCTCAGTCCGAACACCGTCAAGTCCTACATTCGCACCATATACCGCAAAATCAATGTCGCCAGGCGCACCCAGGCCGTGCTGTGGGGGGTTGACCACAGCATGCTTCCTAACTATCACCGCATCTACCCGTGGCGAGACGAATACCGGAAAACTCCCACTCCGTGACCGAGCCGCCGGGTCGAGGTTCAGCGATAGTTGGCGGTGAGCTTGACGATTCGGACCTTGTTTTCCCATTCGCGCGCACGCAGAACGCTACGTTCAACGGCGCGACTGTACAGGCCAATCCACTCGGTGCGCTCGCTACCTTGTTAGGCGGCTGCGGGTTCGATCTTCCATGTTTCGAGTAGGCCAGCGACTGTCAATATGCGGATCACGCGATCCGATGGCGACCGGAGTGCGAAGCTAATATCTCGTTCTTTTGCATCGCTGGCGATCTCGACGATGCAGCCGATACCACTGGAGTCAAGAAACTCGATGCTCGCCAAATCGAGAACGATCCCGGTCGTATCCGGCGTCTCGAGGGCGACGAGGCTTTGTTGCTTCAGGAGGCTGCGGCTGCTCATGTCCAATGAGCCACGGAGCGTGAGGATCTGACGCCCGGAACCATCCTGCTCGCTGCTGATCGAAAGCTCCATGTGAAGAGACTAGCGGTACCGGGATGCGGCTGAAAACTGCGCGGCAGCCTCGACTGTTGCAAGTGGGGCCGGCGGTGGTTCGGTGGTCGCTTAATTCAAGTGTCGGGTTGAACGTTCAGTGCGAACCAGACGTCTTTGCCGGATTTGCCGTCTTTCGCAAGATCGATGCCCCATTTTGTTGCGATCGCGGCGACGATGCGAAGTCCTCGCCCGGAGGGATCGCTCCCGTTCGGACTTCGTGTGGGAGGCGCGGGAAGTCCTCTGCCGTCGTCGTGCACGCGGACGACGATATCGGAAGCTCCGGTCTGGACGTGGAGCACAATTCGAGGTGCGCCATGCTCGACGGCGTTTGACACCAGCTCGCTGGTGAGCAGGAGCGCATCATCGGTGACGTCGGCGGGCAGCCGGGCGGCGCAGTGTCGAACGTGCGCGCGAGCCAACGCGGGCGCGCCAGCGTTGGCAGGCAATTCGAGAACTGATCGACCAGGGGAGGATCCCACCGGATATTCGGTTTCGTCCACTCTGCAGTCGCCCATCTAGCCAGTGTGCCCAAAATCGTCGGGCTCGAAAACACAAAGGTGTGATCACTGCTAAGCGCTCCGAAATCCGCGGTGGCTGTACCCGCGTATTGACCTTTACCACGCTGGTTCCGAGCTGCATCCGAAATCGGTCGCAACGGCGCCGGGGTCACTATGCTGAGGCGGTGACGATACAGGCTTCGGATCAGCCGTACCCGGGCGCGGATTCCGTGAGCGGGACGACGATGAGTGAACGCTTGGAAAATTTGCGGGCGATTATCGACACCGGGCTGAATGTGCTCTCGCCGGACGAGTTGTTGAAGGAAATGCTTGATCGCATCCGGACCGTTTTAGACGCGGATACGGCAGTGGTCCTACTCATCGACGAGAGCGGCGAGAATCTGTTGGCACATGCCGCTCACGGGCTTGAGGAGGAGGTTAGGCAGGGTGTGCGTGTGCCGGTCGGCGTAGGTTTCGCTGGGTCGATTGCCGCGCACCGTTCCCCGAACGCGATCGACCATGTCGGCCCCGACACGGTTTTCAATCCGCTGCTGTGGGAGAGGGGCCTGCACACCATGATCGGGGCGCCGATGATGCGTGACGAGAACGTGATCGGTGTCCTGCACGTGGGTCGCCTGCGCGAGCAGGCGTTCAACGGGGAAGAGCTGGAATTGCTCCTGGTCGCGGCCGAACGCATCGCTGGAGCGGTCACTGCCCAACACTTGACGGCCGAGGTTGCGGCCGCGGAACTCCTGGAACGCAGCTTGCTACCGAGCCGGTTTCCGAAGGTGCCTGGCGTGGAGCTCGCCGGGCGATACGCGGCGGCGGCGCCGCGCGTTATCGGCGGCGACTGGTATGACGCGTTCACGGTGCCCACTGGTGAATTGTGGCTCGTGATGGGTGATGTCATGGGCCACGGTCTGCGTTCTGCTGTCGTCATGGGGCGGGTCCGCAGCGCGCTGCGGGCCTATGCGCTCCTCGGCGGTGGCCCGGCTCATGTGCTGGAGCTCACTGACCGCAAGGTGCATCACTTCGAGATGGGTCGGTTGACGACGGCACTGTGCGCGGTGTCGGCTCCGCCGTATGACACATTCGAAATTTCGTGTGCCGGTCATCCCGCTCCTATTTTGGCCGTCCCTGGTCTGGATGCGGTGCTTGTCGAGGTGGACTCGAATCCGCCGTTGGGGGCGATCCCGGATGTGCGACGCACGTCGATCACCGTGGATATGCCGTTGGGTTCGGTCTTGACCCTCTATACCGATGGGCTCGTCGAGCGAAAGGATGCCTCGATCGACGAGGGCATGGATCGCGCCCGGCAGTCCGTGTCTTGCGACCATCCTGAGGTCGTGTGCCGCACTGTGATGTCGCGCATGGTGGGCCACTCGACGCCGGAAGACGATATCGCGGTGCTCGTAATGCGGCACACCGCGATCCCTAACTGTTCAGATAACGGCGCTGATCCTGAGCGGAACATAAGCACGCCATCAATCAACGGAGGAAATTCCGGATGAACGAAGTGACTGATATTTTCGATGCGGAGCAGGTGAATGTAACAGTCCCTGCTGACATCGTTTACATTTCTACTATTCGCTCCTGTGCCGGAAGCATCGGCGTTCGATGCGATCTGACCATCGATGCTATTGAAGACCTTCGTCTTGCCGTCAGTGAAGCGTGCGGCATCTTGTTATCCCTCGTGGAGAAGCCCTCGAGCCTCCGTGCACGATTCGTTATTCTCGACCACGCTCTGGGATTCGAAGCCACGGTCGTGGGCCCTGACAGCCAGAAATTGACGCCGCTGGATCAATCCGGACTTGGCTGGGTCATTCTGACAGCACTTGTTTCAGAATTGGATTCCTCTACTGATGAGGGCAGTAAAAGCATTTCCTTCAGCATGCTGCGCGAATCAGTTTCATGTTGACAACTCCGACGTCGACAGACGGCGCTGACGGTCCCACAACGAAATCGCGCGGGCGAGAACTGCTCCTCAAGTGGAAAGAACTCTCGCCAGAAGATCACGCCTATAAGCGGCTGCGCGACGAGGTCATCGAGAGCTACATGCCGCTAGTTGCCTATTTTGCGAAGCGGTTCGCCGGACGCGGCGTCCCGCTAGCCGACCTCACCCAAGTCGGCGCGATCGGTCTCATCAAAGCAGTTGACCGATTTGACCCTGCCATAGGTGTTGAATTTGCGTCGTTCGCCGCGCCCAATGTCATGGGCGAGATTAAACGCCACTTCCGCGACACCGGGTGGATCGTGCATGTTCCGCGACAAGCCAAAGAACTACAATCCACCGTGAAGCGAACCCGCACCGAATTGAGCCAACAGTGGGGAAGGTCGCCCACCGTCGCCGAGATCGCCGCTCAGATCAACATTGAACCCGATCGCGTTCTCGAAGCCCTCGACGTTGCCCGCGCCTACAACGCGGTACCGTTCGAAAGCCTTCTATCGCCTGGTGAAACCACCCCAGACCACCCCGCTCTCACGATCACGGATGGTGAATTCGGAAGAGTCGAACAGCGCGCAGTGCTTCGCGAAGCACTCTCAGAGCTACCGGAAGCAGAAAGACGCGTTCTCGTGTTGCGGTTTTTCACCGGACGAACCCAAACCGACATTGCAAAAATTGTTGGTACATCCCAAATGCAAGTGTCACGGCTCCTCACG
>JBDTAR010000045.1:0-4412 GCA_039924545.1 Nakamurella sp.
CGTGTTGTTGGAAGGCAGTGACCTTGCCGTCGGCAAGGGTGAGGACATGGGCACACCTGACCTCGGCCGGCTCGCCCGACACCTTGTGCTTCCAGGTGTATTTGCAGTCCATTATCACGGTGTCACCGTCTGCGACAATCGTGCGGGGCACGACGGAGTACTCATCGCCAATCTCACCCAGACGCATCAAAACGCCTTCAAGAACTGCCTGCGGGCCGACCAGCGTCCCGTCATATAGTGGGAATCCTTCCGCCTCGGTCCACTCTATTTTCGGATCCATACCAGCTAAGAAGGCGGGTATATCACCCTTCTCCAAGTTGGCGTACATACCCTGGACGATCTCTTTGTTGGTAGCCATTTAGTCCTCCTGAGGGTGGCCCGCCGCTAATTCATGTCTGTCATGCCGAGCAGCGAAACAGCGACTTATACATAACGATGCTATGCATAACACTGTAATCCTGATTCTGTCAATGGCGATGTTACCGATACACTGATGGCATGCCGCCCCGGTCTGATCCTCAACTGCCCGAACGGATCCTCAACACCGCGGCGCGGCTGTTGGCCACCGAGGGTCCCCGCGCCGTGTCCACCCGGCGATTGGCCCGCGAGCTGGGTACCTCGACAATGGTCGTTTATACCCATTTCGGCGGGATCAACGAGTTGACCCGGCAGGTGATGCGCCGAGGGTTCGCCGAATTCGGGACCGAGCTGGTCCGCGGCGCTGTCACCGACGATCCAGTCGCGGACTGGATGACCCTGTTATGGGGCTACCGCCGTTTCGCGTTACGCCAACCCCATATGTACACGGTGATGTTCAGTGCGGGACTGGCCGACTTCAGGCTCGGCGACCCCGCGGACTTCAAGGCGGCCAGGGCCTCCTTCGTCTCACTCCTCCGTCGCATCCATGCCTGTGCCGACGCAGGCCGGTGGGACGTCCAGGACGTCAACACCGCCGGCGAAGCCGTCTGGTCGGGCATACACGGCCACACCATGCTCGAGCTCACCGGCTTCTTCGGAGCAGTCGGCCGCGACCCGATACGCTCCTACAACGAGATCGGCACCAGGCTGTCGATCGGCTTCGGCGACGACACCCACACCACCGCCCACTCGCTATCAAAAGCCAAACGGCGGGCCGCCCGAGCAGACCGGGCGCATACCGCGTCGACATGACCAGCGACGCCGCTACCCACGGTCGCAAAGACACCCTCGACCTCACCTGGCGAGCAGGATGGACCCGACCGCCGAAAGACGAACGGCGACCGGCCCATCTTGGGCGCCCAGGCATCTTGGTGCGCGTACACCTATTCGGCCGTTACATATGCCCTACCCCAAAGCGTTCACCGGTGACGGTGCGGTAAACGGCGACAGTCTGCCCCGATGTTCGAAACAATGCCCAGTACATACCCGGTTTGAGATCATCGTTGCAGGTCGAAATTCGATCCGCTGTCTTTCGGGCCGAAGAGACTGACGGTCCCCCATTCAACCGCGCGTTTGACGATACCGTCGAACCGTCCAAGGCCCGAGTGGTAGAGCGGGCAGGACTTGCCCAAGTCGAGCCGTGTCAGCACGTAACCTGGCTCGCGGAGTTGCCGCCCCAGAGACGTTACGACGTGGGCTGCGGACATCTCCAGGCGGCGCGGAACTGCGACACGACGTCAAGGCCGCAATCCTCGACACCGCATTTCGCGACCACTTGCTCGCCAGCAGTCGGGCCTGCAGCGTGAAGCTGCCTCGCAAGGTCCAGCGCGAACACATCGACCTCATGCACCGACAAGCCCATTTCCCTGCTGGCGCAGCTGGCGGAAACGGGCCATGGTGCTATTTTTCGCCTTTCGCAGTCTGCGTTGCGGGAAGCCGCTGGCCCGTGCATCTTGGACCGCGACCTCGCTTAGCGACGGATCCCAATCATCCAAAATGGCGTCGAGGTCGGTACGAAAATCATCGGTGGAACTCCGAAAACCCAACGGCGTGTCCCGGCGCCTGTGCCGCGTTTCATCATCGTCCGGCTCCCTGAACATTGCGCGGTCAAAATTCCCGACGATCCCTCGACTTTCCGGGACTGGCCGGCGATGACATGCGCCCCCGCACGGTATGCGCAGTTGGTTCGAAAATGCGCGTAAACAGGCCTGCTCCGACGCCTCATCCGTGCGACCTTGCCACGCCGCGTCGTCACTCTCGGTGGCAGCAGGAATCAACGTCAGAACGCTCAAGCGCATCCACGAGCACGGTTCCCTCGCCGTGACTGAGCGCATTTATGTGGACCCCGGCGACGGCAATTTTACGGGCTCACTCGACCACGCAATCGCTTCGGCAAGTGTGGGCACCGCGTGGGCGCAGAGCATCGCTGGCGATCTTTCTTGATCAACAAAAAGACGGTGACCTTCGGCGATATCCAAGAGCAGCACAGTTCGCTGCGGCAGTAGCGGTTGGATTTCATCCCACCCCGAAGTACACACTTTCGCGGTGAGCTACGCGCTGACCTGCGGCGTATCCTCATCGCGATGCCGCGAAGCGGACTTGTTTCGCCGATAGCTGTGCGCTAGACGTGGGCAGAATAAGGGCAGGACGCTTTTAACACCATTTCGCACAGTAACGAAAAACGTCCTCCACCTCGCATTAAGGCCAAACTGGAAGACGAATTTCATCGCGGTAGCGGTGGGATTTGAACCCGCCCTTATGCGCAGGTGACGCGGTCGATAGGTGTGTCGACCTGCGATTATTCATCCGCAGCGATCACGCAAGCCGGGCTATTTCGCCGACGGTTGTGGGCAGAAATTGGGCACGCCAGCACCATGCGAAAAGGTGGTCAGTGCTCGGTAACTCGGTATCCAGCTGCACGGTAGCCAACAGCGTCCGAGATACGGGACCAAGGAGATAACAGCGTCGCCTCGTAGCGGCGTCGGTGGCGCTCGAAAACTAGACTGTTTTGACGCGACAACCACGGCCAGAACTCAAGCGTCACTGACACATTGGTGCATCTTGCACGACAATGGTGACGGCACGCGGACCATCGGTGGCGCGACTATCGATTTTCGCGACCGAATAATCCAACGTAAGCATCCGGCAGACTGATCCGGGAAGCAAAGTATAGGCAATGAAGCACATGAGGCTCGGCGGAATAGATGGTGCACGTATCGGCTTGGGAGCGATGGGTATGTCGGCGTACTACACCGGTGCCTGACAGGACGACGAACAGTCGATCCGCACTATTCGCCGCGCCCTGGGCCTCGGGGTGACCCTATTGGACACCGCCGAGGCCTATGGGCCGTACCTCAACGAGGAACTCGTCGGGCGCGCCATCGCCGGTCGCAGGGACGAAATCGTTCTCGCAACGAAGTTCGGAACCCTCTCCCATCGCGATGAGGTGGGCAAGCAGCAGGCTGGCCGAGGAGCCAGCACCAATGTGCGCCAGCTTGACAGCACCCCGGAAAGCATCCGGGTAGCGGTAGAAGGATCACTACGACGGCTCGGCACGGACCGCATCGATATTTACTATCAGCACCGGGTCGACCCAAACATCCCGATCGAAGAGACAGTCGGTGCGCTGAGCGAGCTGATCGACGAAGGCAAAATCCTGCACTACGGACTGTCCGAGGCTGCCCCCGATACCATCCGCCAAGCACACGCGGTTAGGCCGGTGACCGCACTACAAACCGAATACTCGCTGTGGTCCAGGGATCCCGAAACCGAGATTCTGCCGCTGCTGCGCGAGCTGAGCATCGGCTTCGTGCCGTACTCGCCGTTGGGCCGCGGGTTCCTCACCGGCCAGCTTCAGTCCGTGGCCGTGTTGGACGCGGACGATTTCCGTCGTAGCGACCCGCGCTTCGCTGGCGGAAACTTCGAGGCGAACCGTCCGGTCGTGCAGGCCGTTGAGCATGTTGCCGCCGAGATTGACGCCACGCCTGCCCAAGTCGCGCTCGCATGGCTTCTCGCCCAAGGCGACGGCATCGTGCCCATCCCCGGCACCCGCCGCATTGAACGTGTCGAGGAGAACGTCGGCTTCGACGCCATCGAGCTCAGCACCGAGCAACTCGACAGATTGAGCAGCATCGAACCCGCCGTCGGCGACCGCTACACCGACATGAGCGCCATCAACCGATAGCCGGAACTGCCCACTGGTCTGCGCTCCTGGTCCCGATGCTGGTCCCGACCTTGCTGCGCCTTCTGATACAGCCAAGCAGAACACTTAAAGGTTCGAAGATGCGCTGCGTGACGAAGTGCCGGTTTCAGTCGCCGAGTCCGGCCACGCCGAGGTGGGTGAGGTAGCGCTCGGCCGAGCGTCGGACGGCGGCGTGCGCTTCGGTGGTGATAACGCGGTTCCACCAGGCGCCGTAGAGGCTCTCGAAGGGATATGGCTGCACCATCGCAACCGCTTTACGGATGGTGTCGGGGTGTTCCGGGATCAGGTTCGG
>JBDTAR010000046.1:0-9892 GCA_039924545.1 Nakamurella sp.
ACTGGGCGCGCGACGACGCGAGTCGCTGCCACCACAATGTCGCGTACTGGACCGGCGGCGACTGGTGGGGAATCGGGCCCGGCGCGCATTCCCACGTAGGCGGCGTGCGCTGGTGGAATCGCAAGCACCCGGCCGCGTATTCGACCGCGCTCGGCGCCGGAAAATCGCCGGGACAGGGTCGCGAAATATTAGATGCGGCCACCAGACGCGAGGAGCGCGTCTTTCTTGAGCTCCGGTTAGACACCGGACTCGACGCGGCTGTGCTCTCGGAAAGGGGCCGCGCTCAAGCGGAACGTGAAGTGGCCGATGGATTGGTCGATGCCGGAAAGTGGGCCGAGGGTCGGGCCGTGGTGACCCGTCAAGGTCGCCTCCTAGCCGACGGTATTGCACTACGCCTCGCGGACTAAACCGTCTCACCGACTATGGCACAGTCTGGGAGCCGCAGGCCGGAAAGCGCATCCGAGGATGCCGTCATACCTGGTTGTTACCGTGCTCCTAGCGGAAAGAGCCTCGGATGACGCACCGAACCATTACTATTGGCACTGGGCTCTGATGAGTGCTAATGCGCGTGTGGCGCACGGATCTGCGGGGAGGTGCGGCGATGAGCGCGGACGATCGGCGCTTTGCCGTGCTCCGAGCGATCGTGGCCGACTACGTGGCGACAAAGGAGCCAGTCGGCTCGAAGACGCTGGTAGACAGGCACAGCCTTTCAGTTTCCTCCGCTACGATCCGCAACGATATGGCCGTCCTCGAGCAGGAGGGCTACATCGTGCAGCCGCACACCTCCGCGGGACGGATACCGACCGACAAGGGCTATCGGCTGTTCGTTGATCGGCTCAGTCAGGTTAAGCCGCTGTCGTCCGGAGAACGTCGTGCTATCGAACAATTCCTGTCAGAGGGGGTTGATCTGGAGGACGTGTTGCGTCGGTCGGTGCGGTTGCTCGCGCAGTTAACTCGACAGGTCGCGGTCGTGCAATATCCTGTGCTGTCCCGGTCGATGGTGCGACATATAGAGGTCCTCTCGATTGGTGACCGGCGGCTCATGCTGGTGGTTATCACCGATGCCGGTCGGGTGGAGCAGCGCGTTGTTGAAACGCCGGTCGATGTCGACAACGATCTGATCGGTCGGCTGCGCAGTCTCTTGGGCGAGTCAATAGCCGGGCGCTCGTCCGGTGTCGCGGCCATTGCGTTGGCGGATCTCACGGATGCGGCAGCGCCAGCCGATAAGGAAGTAGTGACTGCGGTCGCCGCCGTGCTACGCGACGCACTGATCGACCATCCTGAGGAAAGGTTGATGCTGTCCGGTACTGGGAATATCTCCGGCGCCTGGGCGGATCAGCCAGCGACGCTGCGCGGGGTGCTTGATGCGCTCGATGAGCAGGTGACGTTACTCAAGTTGATGGCGGCGCTCGACGAACCCGATGTGCTGCACGTGTCGATCGGCGAGGAGAATGCCGATGTCAACCTCGCGTCGTCGACGTTGGTGTCTGCGGGTTACGGGGCTGGCGAGGTTTTGATGGGCGGGCTCGCCGTCGTGGGGCCGACTCGGATGGATTATCCGGGAACAATGGCAACGGTCCGCGCTGTTGCTAAATATGTCGGAGAAATTGTGGGTCGGCGCTAGCGCACGTGTGCGGCAGTGGTGGCGGTGGCTCGGTAATGGTCCGCCGTGCAGTAATGGTTCGGGGCGTTGGGCTCCGTGGGAAGGCTTGAGTGGTGCAGAGGGTGGCACGGGACTATTACGGTTTGCTGGGCGTCGCGCAGGATGCGTCGGCCGACGAGATTAAGCGTGCCTATCGCAAACTCGCGCGGCAGCTACATCCGGACGTCAATCCGGATCCGGCAGCGCGCGAGAAATTCAAGCAGGTGACAGCTGCCTACGAGGTGTTGTCCGATCCGGCTAAACGGCAGGTCGTCGACCTCGGCGGTGATCCGTTGTCGAACGGTGGTGGCGGCGGGGCGACAGCGGGCGACCCGTTCGGCGGTATGGGTTTGTCCGACATCATGGACGCGTTCTTCGGCGGCGGCATGTCTGGCGGCATGGGCGGCGGGCGGGGGAGAGGTCCACGCTCGCGCGTGCAACAGGGGCAAGATGCGCTGATCCCGGTCGAACTCACCTTGGAAGAATGCGCCTCCGGCGTGGCGAAAGACATCACTGTTGACACCGCGGCGCTGTGCACCATTTGTCATGGATCCGGGTGCGCGGAGGGCGCTGCGCCCACCGTGTGTGAGGCGTGCCGCGGCTCGGGTGAAACGCAGCAAGTGCAGCGTTCGCTGCTCGGTCAGGTCATCACCACGCGGCCGTGCCGCACCTGTCGCGGATTCGGCACCGTTATTACTGACCCGTGCCGTCAGTGCAATGGTGACGGTCGGATCCGGGCACGCCGCACCGTTCGGGCCAACATCCCGGCGGGTGTGGGTGACGGTATCCGAGTGCGACTGGCTGGTCAGGGCGAGGTCGGCCCCGGTGGCGGATCGCCCGGTGATCTCTACGTGGAGGTGCACGAACTGCAGCACCAGCGGTTCACTCGTGATGGCATCGATCTGCACTGCACAGTGCATGTTCCGATGACGGCTGCGGCGCTCGGCGCATCGCTGGGACTCGACCTCCTGGATGGCAGCGAGGAACTGGACATCCAGCCGGGAACTCAATCCGGCAGCATCATCACGGTGCGTGGTCACGGGATGCCCCAGTTGCGCGGGACATCGCGCGGCAACCTCTTTGTGCACATCGAAGTCGCTACCCCTACCAAGGTGGACGCGGAACAGGCGGAGTTGCTGCGCAAACTCGCCGAGTTGCGCGGCGAGGAACAGCCTGAGCTCGCCGCCCGTAGCCAGGGTGGACTTCTCGGGCGGCTGCGTGGCTCGTTCTCGAGTCGATGAGCGACCCGGTCTTCTTTGTCGACGCGATACCGCGGCCCGGCTCCTTTGAACTAGGCGGTGACGAGGGCCGACACGCGGCCACCGTGAAACGGCTTCGACGGGGCGAGCGCCTGGTGCTGTGCGATGGTGCGGGGAATTGGGCCGGTGCCACCGTTGCGGCGTCTTCGGGCCGCAGCCTTACCCTTGCGGTTGAGGCGGTGGCGCACGAACCCGAGCCGGAGCTGAGCATCACGCTGATTCAGGCGCTGCCCAAAGGCGAGCGATCGGATCTCGCCGTCGATCTGGCCACGGAATCCGGCATAGACGAGATCGTGCCCTGGCAAGCCGCGCGCTGTGTGGCACGCTGGAGTGGCTCGGACGACAAGGCCGACCGCGGGCAACAGAAATGGCAGCGAGTCGCTCGAGAAGCGGCAAAACAATCACGTCGGCGCCGCATCCCTACGGTCTGCCGGCTCGCGGCGACCAACGATATCGCCGAGCGTATTCGGGCGGCCGACCTTACCTTGGTGCTGCACGAGGACGGCTCCGTGCCACTGACCTCCGTTGCGCTGCCTGTTCGCGGGCGCATCCTCCTTGTGGTGGGGCCTGAGGGTGGCGTGGCGCCGGAGGAGATCGACCTATTCGAAGCGGCCGGCGCACGAACCGTGCGCCTCGGTCCGCAGGTGCTGCGCACGTCGACTGCGGCGGCGGTTGCCCTGGGCGCGCTCAGCGTGCTGACGGGTCGTTGGTCCTGAAAGTTGGTCCTGAAATGCGTCATACTCGAATTTCGTTGCTGAAAGTCGCATTGCTGGAAGTGGCATTGCTGGAAGTGGCATTGCTGGAAGTCGACTGTGAATACCGTACTTGAGCGCCGTTCCCGCGTGCAGGAGCGAACCCTGTCGGGCGTGACGGCTACGGTATGAGCATGTCCACGACCGAGCCATATACGGACCCAGACTGCCTATTTTGCAAGATCGCCGCTGGCGATATCCCGGCGCAGATCGTCGCGCGTACGGATCGCGTTGTCGCATTTCGAGATATCGACCCGCAGGCGCCGACCCATATCCTGATCATTCCGGTGGCGCATCAACCTAATGCTGCAGCGACTGCCGCTGCCGATCCAGCGTTGGCAGGCGACCTATTCGAAATGGCAGCGCGAGTCGCGCACGAGGAGGGTCTCGACGAGGCTGGCTACCGCATCGTCGCCAACACCGGCGCTGGCGCGCAGCAGACCGTGTTCCACACGCACCTGCACGTGCTTGGCGGCCGTTCCTTCACCTGGCCGCCCGGCTAGCACGGCAGTGCGCGCGTGGCCGCGCGGCGGATCGCGGCGGGCGCTGGCGCGAACCGGTAGAATCTACTTATCGTTCGACCGTCTCAGCAGGGTAAACAGTGGACGGCTTACATGACGCCCGAGACGTGGGCAGGAAGCAGGCAAGGCGCCAGGTGCCGGAAACCAATGCGGTCGAGGAACAAAACGGTGACCAAGGGGCAGCCGGGGCGAGCGTGCCCGATGGCGACTCTGAGCAAGCCAACGGCCACCGAGAGTCGACGGTCGTTGTTGCTGACGAAGACGCGATTGAGAGCCTGCTCGGTGCACGTGATGTGGTGCTCAGGGCTCTTGAAGCAGCGCTAGAAGCCGACATCCACGTGCGAGGAAATCGAATCACGCTCCGTGGCAGCGCCCAGGCCGTTGCTTTCGCAGAGCACGCGGTGCGCGAGCTGATTGAACTGCAGAAGACCGGCGCGGTCATCACTCCCGATACGGTCCGACGCACCATAGGGATCTTGGTGGAGCCAACGGTCGGTGCGGCGGACGACACACCCGCGCCGTCCGAGGTGTTGGGACTCAATATCATCTCTCGTCGCGGGCGTTCGATCCGGCCGAAATCGGTTAACCAGAAGCGATATGTGGACGCGATCGATACGCACACCGTCGTGTTCGGGATCGGCCCGGCAGGCACCGGCAAGACATATTTGGCCATGGCAAAGGCCGTGCAGGCATTGCAGACCAAGCAAGTCTCTCGAATCATCCTGACCCGGCCGGCGGTGGAGGCGGGGGAGCGACTCGGCTTCCTGCCTGGCACGCTGAGCGAGAAGATCGACCCCTACCTGCGGCCGCTCTACGACGCACTACACGACATGATCGATCCCGATACGATTCCGCGGCTCATGGCTGCCGGAACGATCGAGGTCGCGCCGCTGGCGTATATGCGCGGGCGGACCCTGAACGAGGCGTTCATCATCCTCGACGAGGCGCAGAACACGACTCCCGAGCAGATGAAGATGTTCCTGACCAGGCTCGGCTTCGGATCGAACATGGTGGTGACCGGCGATGTCACCCAAATAGACCTGCATGGTGGCCAACGGTCCGGGTTACGAGTCGTGAGCGAGATCCTTTCAGGTATCGACGATGTCGCGTTCATGCGACTCACCTCCGCCGATGTGGTGCGGCATCGCCTCGTCGGCCAAATTGTTGACGCTTACGAGAAGTGGGATGCGATCGTGGCTGCAGAGGACGGTGCAGCGGGCAGCGACCGGGACGGGCATGGTGTGGGCAGAAGCGAATCCAGCGGCTCGGGTGGCGCACGGCATCACTCGGATCGGGATTCGCGCCATTTTGATCGCCACCCCCGCGAGGCTGGTGGCCGTCGATGACGATCGAAATAGCGAACGAGTCCGGCGTTGGCGTCGACGAACCAGCCCTGGTATCTGTGGCGCGGTACGCGTTGGACCGGATGGGAATCAACCCGCTGGCGGAACTGTCAGTTCTGCTCATCGATGTGCCGACCATGACGGAGTTGCACGTCAAATGGTTGGACGAGCCGGGCCCCACCGACGTGATGAGTTTTCCGATGGACGAGCTGGACACGGCGCGGAGCCCGGACGACACCGGCCCTGGTCCTGCTCTGCTGGGGGACGTTGTGCTGTGTCCGGATGTAGCGGCCGAGCAGGCCAGCTCGGCTGGACACACTCTCGACGATGAGCTCCACCTATTAACTGTTCATGGCATCCTCCACCTTCTCGGCTACGACCACGCCGAACGTGAAGAGGAACGCGCCATGTTCCGATTGCAGAACGAACTTTTGGACGCGTGGCGTGAACAGCGCGCAGCGCAGGGGCGCGGAGTAGCGGCACGTGCCGCCGACACGGCCGTTCTCGGGGCAGCCGGTTTCGTAGGCGAATCGGCATCCTCGGACGGCCCGCCGTCGCCCGGCCCGACTTGGTGAGGCGTTCCGAGTGAGTTCCACGGACATCTGGTTGCTGATCATCTCTGCGATCCTCGTGCCGGTGGCAGGGGCTCTCGCTGCTGCGGACGCGGCCATCAGCGCTGTGTCGACTGCCCGCGTTGAAGAGTTGTCTCGCGCAGGCCATCGCGGTGCAGCCTCGCTCGCCGCGATCACCGTTGACCGCGCCCGGTATATCAACCTGCTCTTGATGCTGCGACTGTCCGCGGAGATGACAGCCACCGTTATCGTCGCGATAGTCGCCGTCGCAACGTGGGGATTCCACGCCGGTGTCGCGGTCGGCGTCATTGCGGTCATGGTTGTGGTGAGTTACGTGGCAATTGGGGTGCTTCCGCGCACTCTTGGTCGTCAATATCCGTATGCGGTCGGTTTGGCGTTGGCCGGTCCGACCCGTGGGCTCGGACGTGTACTCGCGCCCGTTTCTAGGCTGCTGATTGCCGTCGGCAATGCGCTGGTGCCCGGGCGGACATTTCCGCAAGGCCCGTTCTCGTCCGACGTCGAACTGCGCGAAATGGTCGATCTGGCAGGCGATCGCGGAGTAGTGCACGAATCCGAACGAGAAATGCTGCAGTCGGTTTTCGACCTGAGCGGCACGATTGTTCGAGAAGTCATGGTGCCGCGCACAGAGGTGGTGTGGATCGAAAGCACCAAATCGCTGCGACAGGCAGTCCACGTCGCGGATCGTTCCGGGTACTCCCGTATTCCGGTGATCGGCGACAACGTTGACGACGTGCTCGGTGTCGTCTACGTCAAGGACCTCATCACGAGGTTGCTGTCCCTTGCGGACGACGATCGCGGACCGCAAGTAGCTGACCTTATGCGTCCGGCAGTATTCGTCCCCGAATCGAAGGCCGTCGACCAGTTGCTCCGCGACATGCAGCGCGACCGAACCCACGTCGCCATGGTGATCGACGAGTACGGCGGTCTCGCTGGGATCGTGACTATGGAGGACATCGTCGAGGAAATTGTCGGCGAAATTACCGACGAGTATGACGCCGAAGCGCCCGACCCCATCGAGCAGTTGGTCGACGGATCCGTGCGCGTGTCGGCGCGATTGCCGGTGGAGGACCTCGGTGACTTGTTCGACGTGGAATTGCCGTCGGACGACGTGGAAACGGTCGGCGGCTTGCTGGCACAGCTGCTAGGTAGGGTGGCGCTGCCTGGGTCGCGGGTGGATATCGACGGGATTCGTTTGCAGGCTGAGGGCGGCGTCGACCGGCGCGGCAGATACCGGGTCATGGCGGTGCGTGCCTGGCGTATCGATGCGGGGGCAGACGCTCCTCTAGACGACGCTCCCGATGATGGCGCCCCCGGATTTCGAGGCGCCGACGCTGACCCATTCCCCGATGCAACCGACGGGGCAACCGCTGGACGTGACGCCCAGGCTGAAGCGAGCCCCCGCCGTCAATCGGCTGCGCGGATGGCGGCTCCGGCGCGGGAAGACGTCATACTCGCTGATGGTGACGCATCGGATGAACGGCAGCAGGCCACGCAATCGACGCAGGGAGACTTTGGCAATTAGTAGCGAGACGAGTAGTAGCGGCCCGAGCAGCAGCGACCCGAGTAGTAGCGAGACAGGTAACCGCGGGAGAGACTCCGGCGAATCAGCCGCCGATGCCACTTCGGCGCATCGAAGTGGCTTTGCGTGTTTCGTGGGCCGGCCCAACGTAGGCAAATCGACGCTGCTCAATGCGATGGTCGGGACGAAGATAGCGATTACGTCACCGAAGCCGCAAACCACCCGGCGCGCAGTTCGTGGGATTGTGACCAGGACTGATGGCCAGCTCATCATTGTCGACACCCCAGGGCTGCACAAACCGCGCACGCTGCTGGGCCAGAGGCTCGACGATCTCGTCCGTAGCGTGTGGTCCGATGTCGACGTGGTGGGTCTGTGCATCCCGGCTGACCAAGATATCGGCCCTGGCGACCGGCGGATCGCGGCGGATCTCACCGCGCGCATTGGCCGTACCCCGGTGATCGGGATCGTGACGAAAATTGATGTGGTGTCGCGTAAACGCATCGCAGAGCAGTTGGAAGCCGTCTCAAGGCTGCGTCCGTTTGCCGAGATCATCCCGGTGTCGGCGGTGAGCGGTGACCAGGTTGGTCTGCTCGCCGACCTATTAGTGAAGCAACTGCCCGTGGGGCCCCCGTTGTACCTGGACGGAGAGGTGACCGACGAGCCAATGGACACGCGTATTGCCGAACTAGTGCGGGAGGCTGCGCTCGACGGCGTCCGCGACGAGCTGCCGCATTCGCTTGCTGCCATGGTGACGGAGATGGGGCTTCGGGAGGGTCGCACCGATCTCACCGATGTGTACGTCACGATCTTCGTGGAGCGCGACTCGCAGAAGCCGATCGTGCTGGGGCGGCAGGGATCCCGGCTCAAGGACGTTGGTCGGCGCGCACGCGGCGAGATCGAGGCGCTTCTGGGCACGCGCGTGTATCTCGACTTGCATGTCACGGTGGCCAAGGAGTGGCAACGCGATCCCAAGCAGCTGCACAAGCTTGGTTTCGACGCTCGCTGACCTGGTAGCGAGCCTAAGTGAGCGATCATGCTCTTTTCGCGTAGGATATGAGCACAATCGATCATCGGAGGGTGACATGGCTGGGCGACAGGTGCTCTCGGAAATGGGCGAACAGCCGGCAGTTCTGGCGGCTATCGCGGCAAATCGCGGCGCGTTTCATGCGGAAATTAAGGCGGCGCTACCGGATCCGCTACGTGGAATCTGCCTGGTAGCACGTGGCTCAAGCGACAATGTCGCGATCCACGCTCGCTACCTGCTCGAATTGGCTACGGGGCTTCCGGTCAGCATGGTCGCGCCCAGCCTGATAACCCGCTATGGCGCGACCCTGCACACCCAGGGCTACCTCGTCGTAGCGCTCTCGCAGTCCGGCCGCACCCCTGAGATCGTGTCCGTCGCAACGGCGCTAAAGAAGCAAGGCGCCGCCGTGATTGCCGTGACTAACGATCTAGATTCACCACTTTCCGAGATGGCTGCAGTCGCCCTGTCCGTGGGCACATCGAAGGAACTCGCGGTTCCGGCGACCAAAACCGTCACCGGCCAGCTCGCACTCGTCACGCTGCTGGCAGAGGCCGTGGGCGCAGGCGTAAGCGCCTACATCGGGAGTTCCGATCTGGGTGGCGATGCGGCGTGGGCGACATTGCCGGACGTGGTCAGTGCCGTGCTGGCCGATACCGCATCTATCGACGCTGCCGTTGAGGTTTTGAAGCCACATCGCAGCGCCATCCATTTAGCCCGTGGCCTCACCTATGCGGCGGCGCTGGAAGGCGCACTGAAGTCCAAGGAAACCTCGCGTCGCGTCCATGACGGCTATTCCAGCGCTGACTTCCTGCATGGTCCTTTGACAGTGGCTGGCCCCGACGTTCCCATCATCGGCTACGGCGCCGCGGGTCCCGTGTTAGTTGATGTGATCGAGACCGTCGGGCGCGCGGCAGCGCTGGGTGCGCCGGTCATCGGTATCGGCGCGCCGGAAGTTGCGGCAAGCGTGGCCGGCGCGGTCGCTGTACCTGTTCCGGGCGGGCTTGGCGAAGCGCTTGCCGCAATTCCGCTGGTAGTTCGCGGTCAGCAGTTAGCCATCGCGACGACCATTGCGCTGGGCATGGATCCGGATTCGCCCGAGGGGCTGAACAAGGTCACTGCTACCCGTTAGCGGTGGTACCAGTCGCGTAGATTATCGATTATGACGATGCTTGAGCGTGCGGCAGTGACAGGTGGATCCAAGGCATGGCTGGATCTGCTGTCGAAGTGGATTGCGATCCC
>JBDTAR010000047.1:0-8342 GCA_039924545.1 Nakamurella sp.
ATGGTCGTAATCCGGTCGCCTTCGATACGCTCAGCGGGCAATTCCGCAAGCGTGCCAGTGACCTCGCGCATCGCGCCGCCGACAGCGATGCCGAACACGCCTTGCCCACCCCGTAGCAGATCGACGATCTCCTCCGCGGAGGTGCATTCGTACACCGACGTGCCGTCCGAAAACAGAGTCACTTCGGCGAGATCCTGTGTGCCACGAGCCCGCAGATGTTCAATGGCGACGCGAATGTTGTGCAAGGAAACCCCGGTGTCCAGCAGGCGCTTGACAACCTTGAGCACCAGAATGTCGGTGAACGAGTAGAGCCGCTGACTCCCGGAGCCCTTCGCGCTTCGAACGGTTGGCTCGACAAGTCCTGTCCGCGCCCAGTAATCGAGCTGCCGGTACGTAATTCCCGCTGCCGAGCACGCCGTCGGTCCGCGGTAGCCGACATGGTCGTCCGGGACCGCTACGTTCGGGAAAGGTGCGCTTTGGCCCTGCTCGCCCATTTTTTCTCCCGATCGTCACTGCGGGCGCCGCCTCTGCGGAGTCCGCCACAATAAGTCTTCATGTAGATCCGCAACTACCCACCATCTCGCACACCACCGACCGATACCCGAAGGCACCAACCGAATCGCATCGACAGCGAAGCACACCGACGTAAGTTGCTTGCCTTGACGGTAGGCCCGGCGGCTCGCCCGGTCAACGTCCGCATCGGCGTGTCTCAACGTCAACTTTAACGTTAAGGATTCTGGTCGCCACTAGAGCCTGGCTACTGCTCGCCTTCCGGATCGAAATCTTCCGGTGAAACGTTGTCAAGGAACTCCCGGAATCGCTCCATCTCGCCTTCGGGGTCCACGATCGGCTCAGCCTCAGTACCGTCGCCCTCCACAGCCGCAGCCGCAGTTGGAATGACAATCCCGGTTTCGGCCAGTACCGATTCGGCAACGTAGACGGGCACCTCGCACCTCACGGCGAGCGCAATGGCATCGGATGGGCGCGCGGAGACCGTCACATCGGGTCCGAATACCAGCTCGCCGTAGAACGTTCCCTCGCGGAAGTCGACAACCCGCACCTCGGTCAACGTACGTCCCAGCGCGATAAGGGTGTCCCTGAAAAGGTCGTGCGTCATAGGGCGCGGCGGTGTCATGCCCTGTAACTGCATGGCGATGGCGGTGGCCTCGGACGAGCCGACCATGATCGGGATGCTGCGGCTGCCGTCAACCTCGGTCAGGATGAGAACTGGCTGCTGGTTCGGCATCTCCACCCGCACCCCGACGACGCGCATTTCGATCATCCGCCCCGCGCCTTTCTTCTCATGCCGTTCACGCTACCTGGGCAGCTACCTAAGCGGCCTATCGCCGGTTGCACAGTTTTGAAAACCGGCACGGCCCGAGGTCGCCACATCACATCGATCTAGGTACCGAGTTCCTGTCCAATCGCGGATCTCACCAGTAACGCGTGCAGCCGCAGCAGCGTAGCGGCATGATTGCTCGCGTCGGCTCTGGCGCGCTGCCGGGCATCTGGCTCCCGTTTCCGGGCGGTGGGCGCGACAAGCTGCGCCACCATCGCGGCTTCCCGTTGCGCGGTCGACCGCAACGTGCGCAAGTGGCGCGGTTCTAGGCCGAGCGCCAACAGTTCCGCGACAGTTCGCGCCGCGAGCACGGCGTCCGTCTCGTAGTAGCCGCCGCGGGCGGCATCCACCAGGCCAAAAGATTCTGCCTGTGCGAGATCAGCTTCGGACAGTCCGGCCTCGGCGATTAACTCGTCGCGGGTCAGGCGCACTTCGCGGAACGTCGCGCCACGACCGGTCACGATCTCGGCGGCGTGCGCAATCACCAGCGATCGCGGATGCCTCGCCGCGGTTGGGCCCGGGTCGACGCCGCGCTCGATCGCGTCCAGCTGTTCCTTGATGACTTTGAGCGGCAGGTATTGATCGCGCTGCGCCGTCAGAATGTAGCGCAGCCGCGAAATATCAGCGTTAGAGAACTGTCGATACCCGGCCTGAGTCCGCTCCGGCGTGACGAGGTCTTCAGCCTCCAGGAACCTGATCTTGGAAATCGTAAGATCCGGATACTCCGGCTTGAGCCGCGCCAACACTGCACCGATACTCAAACCGGCTGGGGCCGACCGCGCTGATGCCCCCGCGCCCGTCATCGGCCGATCGCGGGTCCCGCGCCCGCAGCGGACTCTGCCGCAGCCGAGGCGGCCGAATCTTCGCTCGCTCGACCGGTGACATAGACCAGCCGAAATTTACCGATCTGAATCTCGTCGCCGCCGGACAATTCCGACGAGTCGATCGTCTCCCGGTTGACATACGTGCCGTTGAGCGAGCCGACGTCAACGACCTCGAAGCCGCTGGCGGTACGCCGAAACTCAGCATGCCTGCGCGACAC
Organism: Nakamurella sp.; assembly: GCA_039924545.1. Classification (GTDB taxonomy): domain Bacteria; phylum Actinomycetota; class Actinomycetes; order Mycobacteriales; family Nakamurellaceae; genus Nakamurella. Next base: position 2,382 of record JBDTAR010000047.1, read on the forward strand.
CGAAACATCGTCCAGGAAAATATCGCTGTCCGGGTGCCGGCCGGCGGTCACCACATCGGCCTTGAGTACATAGCGCGAGCCCGCGTTCGGGCCGCGTTTCACCACGAGCAGGGCGGTGCCATCGGCGACGCCGCCGACTCCGGCAAGCGGATCGGCGACGGTTTCGACGGATTCCGATTCGGGCCGCGGATCGGCACTAATCAGCCCCGCCGCGAAGATCGAAGTGGTTTGGGCCGAGAAATCTGGGTCAGCCTGGGGCATCACATCGCTCCTTATGGTGCGGGGCAAACCGAGCGGGTCCGCCTACCTATATCTTGCACGTTCGACCGTACCGTGTGCGTCGCAAGCCGCCGCGCAGTCCCCCGGCGTGAGCCGCGAGTACGTCGCCTCATTGCGAATTGTCCCGCAAAATCAACGATGCGCGAGTAACGATGTGCTAGCGACAGTCCGGCTAGCTTTCGCCGATCGTGTCCGCGTAGGCCTCGGCGTCCAGCAAACCATTGATAGCCATGTCGTCTGTGGGCTGCAGTTCGTAGAGCCAGCCCTCGCCGTAGGGATCGGAGTTGATGAGTTCCGGTGAGTCATCCAACCGCTCGTTGCGAGCGACCACGGTCCCGTCGACCGGGGCCAGCACATCGGATACAGACTTGGTGGATTCGACCTCGCCTACCGCGTCGTTGGCCGACACATCGGCGCCCAGTTCTGGCATCTGCACAAACACGATGTCGCCGAGCGAGTTCTGCGCGTAGTCGGTGATGCCGATCCGCAATGCCCCAGAGTCGGTAGTCGCAACCCACTCATGGTCCGTGGTGTAGCGCAAGTTATTCGGGATCATGGGCGCTTTGCGCCGCCTTTCGCGTCGGTGTTCACATCAAGGTCGTCGTTCGCATCAAGTATGACGCTGTCCTCGTCCGCGCTCCGATCTGGCAACTGCTTGCGGCAGAAGCCTGTCGGCCAACGGCCGCGGACAGGGCCATTAAAACGTCATACACACGTGGGCGCAAGCACCACGAAAAGAAGTTCATCATGCCCAGCGGCACCGAGCAAGGCAGGATCCATCAATGGTGCCGATCGTCTCGGAAACGTGCCAGCGAAGGCGGGGGCTGCGAGTCTGGGTGCGACGGTTCAGGATACGGCGAGATCCCGCACACTGGGCCTATCCGCGAGTGGCACCACGGGAGTGTGCGTCAGTATCCAGATGTACTGCTTGAGATACAGCAGGCCGACCCACACATACAGGCCCACGCCCCAGATTAAAAACGCGTAACCAATCGCGAATGACGGTGTGGCAATCGCGGGCGCGGCATACCCGAGCAAAATGAGCGGCAGCGCATAGAGCAGCGCAAACGTGGCCGCTTTACCGAGGTAGAGCACGGTGAGCGGCGGGTAGCCGTGCCGGCTGATCAGCGGGATAAACACCGTGAGCAACAGGTCGCGGCCGATGATGATCACGGCCACCCACCACGGCACGATGTCGCGGAGTACAAATCCGATGAGGGTCGCGACGATGTACAGCCGGTCGGCAGCAGGATCGAGCATTTCGCCGAGCTTGGAGAACTGGTTCAGCAGGCGCGCGAGTTTGCCATCAGCCCAATCAGTGGCCGCCGAAAGAGCGAGCACCACCAGCGCCCAACCATCCTCATGCGGCCCAAGCAATAAATACAGGAACAGCGGGATGCCAGCCAGACGCACGAACGACAGGATGTTCGGGATCGTCCACACATTGAGGGATTGGGTGGACTCCTGCGTCACTGGATCCTCCTTCAAGGTCAATCAAGGTCAATCCACGCGGCTAATCCACGCGCGGGCACGTGTCAGCCTACAATCTTGCGCGATGACCAGATCCGCCCCCGACCACTTAACACCATTCGCCTACTTCGGCGGGTATTTGGCGACCGATTTAGTGGAGGTTGCTGATCTCGCGGCGAACCCTGGCGCGCTCGAGCACGGTTGGTGGGCGGTATGCGCGACGTTCGAAGGGGCCATCACGGGGTATCGGTTCGCCCACGTGACGGTGGAGCCGATGTCTGCCGCGCGCGCTCCGTGGCCTGGCATAGACGTACCCTGGCGCACCTCGATGGATCGGGCAGAGTATGTGCGCGGCGTCGGCGAAATTCGGCGTCGCATTGCCAGGGGAGATGTGTACCAGGTGAACCTGTGTCGGCTGCTCACAGCCGATCTAGAGGCATCAGAGGCCGAGCTAAATGATGAATTGGGGAGCGCACGGGCCGACGAATACGATCCACTGGCTCTGGCGCACATACTGGCCGACGGCAACCCTGCGCAGTACCAAGGCGTGCTGGACACGGGCATCGAGTGGATTGTGACCGCGTCGCCAGAGTTGTTCCTCCAGCGCGACGGCGATGAGCTGATCTCGTCGCCGATCAAGGGCACGGCGCCGCCCGGTGAATTGTTCGCCGCAAAAGACACCCCCGAGAACGTGATGATCTGCGATCTGGTGCGCAACGATCTCGGCAAGGTAGCGACCACCGGCAGCGTTCAGGTCACGAAGCTTTTGTCGCGGGAAGAATTGCCGGGACTGGCACATCTGGTTTCAACGGTTCGTGTCCAGGTACGGTCCGAGGCCGGCTGGCGTGAGGTTCTCGCCGCAACCCTTCCGCCCGGTTCTGTCAGCGGCGCGCCGAAACATACTGCGCTGCAAGCAATTTCGGATTTGGAGTCGGTGTCGCGCGGCCCGTATTGCGGCGCCATCGGCTACGTGGACGGCGACCGATCAGTAGCGAGCCTCGCTGTGGGAATTCGCACATTTTTCACGTCTCACGGTAGGCGCCAGCTCAATTTCGGCACGGGCGCAGGCATCACGTATCTGTCGGACGCTGAGGCAGAGTGGGCCGAAACGGAGCTGAAGGCAGCGCGACTCATCGCCCTGGCGAGCGAGCCGAATTGCTGACCGGCCCGCCCGGAGTAGCCACCAGAAACGGGTATGACGCCGCTCGCGGCGCGAACAGCGTCATACCCGTTGTTTAGTGCTGTAAAAAAGCTAGACGAGCGCAGCATCCAGCGTGATCGTGGTGCCGGTCAGTGCCTTGGACACTGGGCAGGCTAGCTTCGCCTTTTCGGCGGCTTCGGTGAACTGGGCAGCGGTCAGGCCGGGGACCTTCGCGCGGACCGTCAGCTTGATTCCGGTGAGCTTGAACCCGCCGGCTGGGTCGGCGCCAACACCGATCTCCGCATCCGTCGTGATGTTCTCAACGGTGCCGCCAGCCTCGACCAGGAACGCGGACAGCTGCATCGAGTAGCAGGCCGAATGCGCGGCTGCGAGCAGCTCTTCCGGTGAGGTGTGGCCGTTGGCGGTATCGGACGTACGCGTGGGGAACGAGACGTCGTACTTGCCAAGGCCAGAGCTGACGAGCTCCGTGGTGCCCTTACCGTCGGTCAGTCCGCCTGCCCACTGAGTCTGTGCTGTGCGCTGTGCCATGTCGTGTCCTCCTGATTGTCGTAACTGAGTGCCACTGCTGCTTTTACGTCAGAGTGACGTCATCCTTTTCTATCTTGCCCCCGTAAATAATATGTTCAAGGGCTAGGACGCGTGATCTTTCCGGCGTGCGGCTGGGGAATATTCGTGCGGTAGGCTGATTCCGGTTTCGCTCGTGTGCTTCCGATCGCGATTTCGTCACTATGTATGACGCAATCCTCGCCGTAGCCCGCTCGCGGCACCATCGGGCTGTGGCGCAGCTTGGTAGCGCACTTGACTGGGGGTCAAGGGGTCGCAGGTTCAAATCCTGTCAGCCCGACCGATTGATGTCACACGACATCGGAATAGCTTGAACCTACGAAACGTAGGTTCAAGCTATTTCTTTGTGCGGGTTTACGGAGTGGTTTTCTGGTGCGCTGGTAGTCGCGGTCGAGTTCGAGGATGCGTCGTTTGACGTAGGTTCGCCCGACCCCGTCCGAACTAGGTGCCGAAATCGCGGACGATTGACGGCGATACTCCGTGACAAACGGCACCCGCAAATTCCTTCGCTCTGCAGTCCGCCTTGTACGACCCGCCACCGCGAGCTATCCATACCTGAGGTCAAACGACCAAAGGACAGTCACCCAAAAGCCCTCCAATGCCGGAACACGCTGGTATCGTGAATAGTGTTGCGCGGCAACGTGTTTGTGACAAACCGTCGCGACGACGTTTCAATTGGGAGGATCTAATGACCCGCAATTTGTCGTTCCCAGAAGTCGAAGGTGCACGCATTGCACAAGGGCTCGACGCTATGCAAGTTTCATGGTGGGCGGTTCGGGGCGAGCTCTACTCGGTGCGCGCTTATCATGGCTGGCGCCGCGTGCTGCGCGCATTCGCTGCGTGCTTCGAGTTAACCGTGTGGCCTTTCACGGCTGCGGCTCGCTACTTCAGCATTTCCTGCGGCCGCCGACGTTACTACTTTTCTCCCGACGGGTCTTCAGTCATGGCTATTGCTAAAGACCGGCGCGGATGGTTCCTGACGGATTACCTCAGCGCCCATCCCGGACATGGCGAAGGTTGGTGGTTGCGCCAGCAGGTCGTACCGGCGGCATGCGCGGCCGCCGACCGGCGGCACATCCCCATCTATCTCTCACCGATGCCGAGCCGCATCGCCGAGTCGTGCGAGGCAGAAAACCCTGAGTTGCGTCGGGTGCCGCGGCGCCGGCATGGGCTGATTGCGCTACAGCGAAAGCTGTAAGAGGCCGCGCTTTAAGCGCTGTTTCCCCAGCTGACGTAGTCGAAACTGAACGCCCGTCGGTCGCCACACATGTAGGATGCGGTACGACGTGACGTGCCGCTGCCCGCCTGGTCGACCATGCCATCGTTTCTCCGCCGGTAGCGGGCCTGTGGATTTAAAGGTATCTCCGGCCTGACACGCCGAGCCCACGCTTGGCGAGGAGTGCGCCGCAATGACCGTGACATTGAACGATGTGAATCGAACGACGAATAAACCCAAGCCGTCGCCCGAATAGGCCGCAGCTGCCCAGTTGGTCCGGATGGGCATAGAACAGGGGCTTTCACTGACGGACCCGGAATATCTATTGAAGCTGTTCACGGAGAACGTGGTGGAGACGTCGCCGAACGAGGAAATGGTCGAATATCTTGGCCACGAGAAAAACCGTGTTACCGATGGCCGAGAATCAACGAATGTGCGCAGGCGGCGCGCGACATCGACAAAGTCGATCGAGAAGCTGAACGAGTAGGCCAGACGCACACTCGCACCGGTCTATGGCGCGATCTTGCTTCGGTGACTACCGCTCGGATCCCGCCGGGTGTGTATTGGATGCTTCCGAGCTGATCGGCGAGTGAAGCAACGCCGCCGGAGCGTGGGTCTTCGTGACCTCTGGCCGGGACTAGCAGATGGCGCGGTTGATGGCCACCGGCTCGGTGAGGAATTCGCCGACGAAACGTCCGACCGTGTCGACGCCGCCTTTCTCCATAGCGGCGATCGCCGCGACGACTTCGAGGTCGGCCGTGACCGAGCCGGATGCCGGGAATCCGAGGGTATCGGGCTCGGTCCGACCGCCTTCGTCAAGCTCGGGATAGTTGTCTAGACAGATGAATGGCTCGGGCGCGACGTGGCCGGTCTCGAAAATGTCGCGGGCCAACGACACCGTGCCCCGCACGTCGGCGAGCCCGGTCACACTCGTTGGCTCCACGGTGTCGAGCATTTGCTCCGCCGAGAACGCACCCGCACCTTCGGCAGCGAAGGCGGACAGGGGACCTCCCTGCAGCAGAGGCAGACGACCGGCGACGCCAAAGCGGGTCGAACGGTAGAACCCCGCATCCGCATAAAGGCCAGCCCCAACGAAGCTACGCACGTACTGAACCGTCTTGGGCGCGACCTCCTCGTGGAGAGCGATCACGATATCGCCCAGGCTGGTCGTGAACGTGAGCTGAGCAGTGTCGATCGTCATACTGATTGCGTCCTTAATGTTTGTCACGTGGCCTGGCACGTCGGCTGGTAGTACGACTCCCCCAACGCC
>JBDTAR010000048.1:0-9902 GCA_039924545.1 Nakamurella sp.
ATCCCGTCGCGCACTATTTGTTGCGATTTTTACCAGCAATGTGCGGGTGTCCGCTCAGCATGACGGCCCAACGACCGGCACAATGGGCCTATGTCTGCGGAAACTACTGTCGCGCTGCCATCGGCAGGCCATAGCGTCGAACTTCATGAACTGGGCGGTAGGTCGTCACTCGGGCGGGTGCAAGCAGCAACCGCCGAGACGATAGTGGTGGCGCTGCCCATCGATGCGGGCATAGCGGCGTCGACCGGGATCGGTGCGCAGATCCGTGTGGTGTGGCCCGGGCGCGGCGGCGTTATGAGTGTGCCAACCACGCTTGCGCGGCGGCAACGGGCCCCGCAGTTGGACATGTGGGAGCTCACCCCTATCCACCCTGCCCAGTTCGAGCAACGGCGACACCAACCGCGAATCCCGGTAAGCGGCGGGATCACGCTGACGATCGATCCCGATCTCGATTCGTCGGTGACGGATCCGGCCACCCTCAGCGGGACCCTTGTTGATCTAAGCGAGTCAGCGGTGCAGTGCCTGATCAATATCGACGCAGAAGACGCCGTGGTGTCCAGCGGGACACTCGGGCTCTGCGAGTTTTCGTTCGCCGGATCGAAGTTTTCGCTACGGGGCGAGGTGCACGCCGCGTGGACGGAGGACGCACCGTCCTGTATTCGAGTGGTCGTGCAGTTCGACCCTGATCAGTCCGAGCTGGTAGCCCTGGCGCGGGCAGTCATGGACGGGGTCGAGACCGCAGGCCAGCAGTAAGCACATGCTGCAGCATGACGGATAGGGTGGTTGCGCCAGGGAACCGATTGTCGCGGTGCACGTCTGGGCAAAGACAACCCCTCACGGGCGGCAAAACTGAAGGGCAGGCGTAATGGACAGCGTCATAATCGCGGCGGCGAAGTATCTGGTCTTCGCGATGGTGGTCGGGTTCGGCCTGGTCTGGCTCATCGCCGAGAACCGCCGCGGCAAAGTACAACTCGCGCTCGCTGCGGTTATCGGCCTCGTCGTCCTGTTGGTGCTGATCAAGATCGCGAGCGCCTCTTATCTCGATCCGCGACCGTTCGTTCCGATCGCCGACGGCGGTGACGGCATCGTGCCGGTCATTCCGCACGCAATCGACAATGGCTTTCCGTCCGACCATTCGGCGGCTGCCGGGTTGATGGCGACGCTGGTGCTGTTGCGCCGCAAATGGTTCGCCGGGATCTGGTTTGCGTTAGGCGCGCTCGCCGTCGCATGGGGTCGGGTCGCCGCCGGCTTGCATCACCTTTTGGATGTGGGCGTGGGCCTCGGTTTGGGCGTCGTCGCCGCCGCGATTGGCGTGGTATGTATGACGCTTATCGTGCGCAAAACCTCGATCGCGACGGCTGGGCCGCTAGGGCGCTGGCTGGCCGCCGAGCCCGAGGCGAACATCACCGCGCGCCACCGCAATTAGCCTGCCGCGGGCCTATCCGACAAAGTCCATCGTGTTGTAGCTCCTGCCGCCTGGCCCATTGCGGGTCACAATGCCGACATAGCGAAACGTCGGGCTCATGATGTTCGCCCGGTGACTCGGAGAGGCGAGGTATGCCTTAAGAATCGCGTATGCCGAGAAACTGCCCGTCGTGAAGGTCGCAATGTTCTCGCCGTAGGTGCGGACGGTTGGCACGCGGCTGATCACCATGGGTCGAAGGTTCGGATTGTGTCCGAATGTGCCCTTCGACGGGCCTTCGGCCAAATGTGTGGACCAGATGTTTGCTAGTCCTACCATGCTCGTGAGTTCGGCGAGCGGTGCGAGCTTGTACGCCGCGCGGGCCTTATTGACGTACACCAGGAGATCGCGATCGATCGCGGCCGAGGTGCTTGTTTGCGTCGCGCGCACCAGAGGGGCGACAACTGCTGCTCGGGCTGGAGTTGCCGCAGCGGCCGCGGCCATCGGGGATACCGAAAGTGCCATGCAGGCGGAAAGAACGACAGCGGCGGCGACGAACGCACGTCTCAATGGCGCACGCCGCGAAATGGATCGGCGCGGGGCGTTGGCCGCCGAGCGGCCCGCCCGGAAAGAAGCTGTCTTATGGTTTAGGGCGTGTTCAGGTACAAACATGGCGTCATTCCTCGGGGTTGCCGAGCGGCACAACCGTCGCTCGTATCTGTGGCCCCCCCAGATGACTGTGTGTTGCAACACCGTCACTGATAGTTATCGACACACGCAGTGAGAACTTAAGCCAGTCGACAATAAAAGGAGAAATCCCAAGGCGCGGAAGGAGATTGACGCGCTGCCGACAGTGTCGACAACGGCGCGGACGTCATAGACGGCGCGATCGGCGACCCTGCTTGACGGCGTACATCGCCTGATCCGCCGCGCGGATGAGGTCATCGGCGGTATCGTTTCCGCGGGCCGTACCGATACCGATACTGACGTCAACGGTCACTTCGGTTCCGGATTTTCGACCAGCTTCAGAAGCTACGTGGACATGGATCGGCTCACGGAGCAGTTTACGGATCCGGTCGGCTATCACGGTCAGCTCAGTGAGCTTGTCGTCGGCTGTGTCGTCATTCGGACACACAATAGCGAACTCATCACCGCCTAGGCGCGCCACAGTCGAGTCCTGGCGCACGGCGCCGGTCATCCGGCGCGCGATGGCAACGAGGACGGCGTCTCCCGCGTCATGACCGTGCGTGTCGTTGACCTGCTTGAACCCGTCGAGGTCGAGATAGAGCAGCCCGACCATCCGACAATCCGCATGTGCGGCCTCCATCACTTCGCCGATTCGTTGGAAAAGCAGGGTGCGGTTTGCGAGCCCGGTAAGCGGATCACGCAGTGCCATCCGCTCGAGGGATCGCTTCGCATTCTCACGTTCGGTCAGATCGTGCACATGAACCAGCACGAACCTGGCCACGCCGACCGAATCCACCACAGAAAGGTTCAATTCGACCCAGCGCTGTCCGCCATCGACGGTGCGGAACGTCGACTCCTCACGCAACGTAGTCATCGTCCGATCGACGAAGCGATCCAGATGGCTTTGCAGTATTCGCTCCTGTTCCGGATCGCCACAGGCGCCCAGGATGCCGCAATGGCGGCCTATCAGCTGGTCCGGGCGGAAGCCGAGAAGCGTGCACAGAGCGGTGTTGACGTCACGAATCTCCCCGACTCGGCCAGCATCGAGACGTATCGAATACATACCGATCAGCGCGTCGCGAATCGCCACCCGCAGTGTCCGTGCGCTGTCCTGCGCCGCGGTCGCAAGTTGCGCACGGTGGCGCATCACCAAAACCAGACCCATGGTCGACGCGGTTACCCCGAGGATGAAAATCTCCGTCACTAGTTGTCGTTGAAGCAGATCGGCGGAGACCGCGAACGGACCGCGACCATGCGCCGTCGCGTAGGCCGCTAGCGCACACGTGAGCGCGGACACTGCGGTGGCTCGCGCGGCATCGAAACGCACCGCCGACCACATCACCGGCGCAAGCATGACGAAGGCCCGTCCGTCCGAATCGACTTGCATCAGGGACCATAGGGACATGGCGCCGACCGCCAGCACCACAGCGACGAATTCCACGCCGGACCAGAGCGCCCATCCCCGCACGAGTTTTTCCGGCAGCAACAACGGGGCCACGGTGAGGTAGCCCAGCAGATGGTTTACCGCGTACCCGCCGAGTAATCCGTATGTCAGCGAATCGGCCGGAAATACTGTTGCGCTGATCGAGATGATGATGGCGCCTGCGCCAACGGCGCCGACCGCTGCTATCGAGAAGCGCGCCGCATTACGCAATACATGCAGACGCCCGTCGTGATAATTCCGTAGGTCCGCCAGGATGAACGACGCCACCAGCGCTTCGACCGCATTGGCCGTCATGTACGTCAGCGACAATACCAATCCAACTTCGCCATACGCCGCCATCACCACGCCAAGGCTGGAGCCCACGATGACACCCCACCACCAGCGACGCGGGCACCGCACCATTACTGCAACTACGGCCGCAGTAATCGGCCACCACAGCGGGCTGGCGATCGACTCCAACACCAACAATTCGAGAGTCGCGCGTACCAATAGATACGTACCCACGCCCACCGCTGCGGCAACTACAAGCGGCGACCGCGCAGCTACGACCCGTGACCCCATGAAAGGAGTATCGATGATCCGCGTCGAAACCACAGAATCAACACCTCGTCATCGTCAAAGCTGAGGAAAAACCGTTAACGAGACAGTCCCTCGGTGGATGTTGCGAAGGGTGGCGTGTGGACGATTGCGTGTTGTTCCCATTCCTTCATGCGGCGGACGCCTAGCGCGCCTAGTTTTGCGGTTGCTGTTTCCACGAGGACTTCGGCAAGCGCGAGTACTCCTACGAAGGAGTCGAAGGGGACAGCTTCTACTTCTGCCGTGAGGACGACGTCTGCGACGTCGGCGACGGGTGACATCCAGCGGTCAGTGATCAAGATGATGTCTAATCCTGCGCATTTTGCGTTGCGGGCGAGTGCGAGCGCATTGGCTTCATAGCGTCGTAGATCGAAGATGATGAGGGCGGAGTTTCGTTTCGCGTCGAGTATCAGGCCGGAGTCGCGGCTGAGCGGTTCGCTCACGTATATGACGTTGGGTCGTAATTGCGAAAGTTGCGTGGCGAGAATGCGCGCGATCGCGTCGGAGAAGAAGCCGCCGCAGACTAAGAGCCGTCCGGAACGGCGGATGACTATGTCGATGGCTGCGTTCATTTCTGGCGCGGGTACCGCGTCCATGGTTGCTTCGATGATCTTGGCGCGCCACCGCATGGCTCGTCCGGCCTCCGTGGTCGTCGAGTGCCCGGTCCCGCGCGCGATTGTTCTTAAGACCGGGCTACTACCCTGGCGAGATACCTCGGTCCGGAGCCGTGTTTGCATATCGGTGTAGCCCTTGAATCCGAGCTGGATCGCCATCCGTACCACTGTTGGCGCACTGACATTGGCCGCCGATGCGAGGTCGTGGCTGGTGCCAAGACCGGCTGCCGGGTAGTCGGCAAGAAGTGTGCGAGCAACTTTCCGTGCGGAGCAAGTGAGCTGATCCATATGCAGGTGGATGAGATCCGAAACCCGGTCGGTGTTGTCATCGATCATGGCGTCCCGTTCAGGTGAACGTGCGGCAAGTGGCGGAATCCCAGTAGCCAGCAAACATGCCGCCGCTATTGTGCATGATGACCGCTTCCCGCAGCGGGGTCACTGCAATCGTTCCACCTGTGGCACCGACGCGTTCAATGGTGCGTTCGTAGGTCGCCTGCACTGCGTCCTCAAGGCCTTGGCCCAGGTAGCGGATCCGGGAGGCAATGTCGTGCGCCACGACACCGCGGATGTACGCCTCGCCGTCGCCGGTACAGGACACCGCGACGCTATCGTCGGCAGCGAACGACCCTGATCCGATGAGGGGAGTGTCGCCCACTCGCCCGACAGCTTGACCAGCCATCCCACCCGTCGAAGTGGCGCACGCCACGTGCCCCGCACTATCCAGCGCCACCGCGCCCACTGTGCCGTGCCGCGGTCCGGCATTGCAGTTTGCAAGCATGGTGGCGAGCTGGGCCCGACGATGGTCCGTGATGAAGTAGTCCGGGCTGACGGTGTCGAGATTCCACTCCGCTGCTAGCTCCGCACTGGGGCCGGCAATAAGTACATGTGGTGTTCTTTCCATCACGGCCCTGGCGCCGAGAATCGGGTTGCGGATGTATCGGCTCGCCGCGATCGCCCCGGCTCTGCCGTCGCCGGTCATGACTGCGGCGTCGAGTTCGGCCGTTCCCGCCGCAGTAAGTGACGCGCCTCGTCCTGCATTGAACAGCGGATCGTCCTCCAACGCGGTGACAGCCGCGCAGACAGCATCGAGCGCTGTGCCGCCCTGGCTCAACACGCCAGCGCCAGCAGCGAGTGCGGCCGCCAAACCAGACTGATATCCCCGTTCGCTATCGCCTGATGGCGGTGTGGATCGCGCCCCGGCTCCGCCGTGCACCAACAGAACGGGGCTGCCCTCGGACGGGCCCACAGCAAATCGCACCTGCACGCTCACTGGATCTCCTCTTTCAACGTCCGCCGGCCTGGCGGGTGATGTAGTTGACCGCGACAAAGGCATCGAAGACGAATGCTGCATCGTCCGACTCGATAGCGATCGTGCGCGTATCGACCTGCTCAGCGCCCTTCACCCACGATCCGACCTGGGCCATATCCGCCGTTTGCACATCCAATTCAAGACGAACAGGCCTGCTCAACCCCGGGATGCGCAAAGCGCCTGCGGCAGCGCGGCGGACCGCTTCCTGCGCGCCCTGCTCAATGAGCCGACGCGACTGAGCGGGGTGCAGATTCGCTGCGCAAAACCTGGTTCGAGATTCCTTGGTGACGACCTGTACGGCGTCCAATGCGAACGGGAGAGTTTCAAGCTGCGCCACCGAGTCTCCCGTGACCAAACCGATCGGGACCTTGAAGTGATCTGCCACCAACGCGTTGATTCCACTCTCGCCGACCTCAACACCGTTCACGCGCGCTGCGGAAAAGACTTCCGGATTGTAGGTGTGCGAGAGAATAGACGGCTGGCCAGAAATCGACCCGTGATAGCCGACAAAGAAGATGACATCGAACGTCTCGTCGAGATCTTGCATCATGTAACGAGGCTTGTGACGTCCCGAGACATAGCTCGCCTCGTGCGCCAATTCCGCCGGGTCAAAGTTCCGCATAGACGAATGCGAGTCATTTACCACAACCTCATCTGCACCCGCGGCAAACGCACCATCAATCGCAGCGTTCGTCTCAGCCAACGTCAATCGAGATCCGAGTTCGTAGGCCTGCTCGCCAGGGCGGCATTGCGCCCAATCCACAATCCCAGCCACACCCTCAAAATCTACTGACAGATAAACCTTCAATCGACTTCCCCTCCTTGTTAACGGTGCGGGATACCAATTGCCCCGCGAAATGGCACGCAACCAAGTGATCCGGTTCCTGAACAACCAGAAGTGGATCTTGGCCCACACAGGTCGGCTGCGCGTAGGCGCACCGTGACCAGAACCTACATCCAGACGGCAGGTTGATCGGACTCGGCGGCTCACCCTCGATCGCTGGCTCGCGCTCCAATATGCGAGGGCGCATCCGAGGTACTGACGCGATCAGCGCCTGCGTATACGGATGCATAGGTGCTGCGAACAGGGCCTGCGTCGGTGCTTCTTCGACAAGCCGTCCGAGGTACATGACCGCGATTCGATCAACGACATGCTGAACTACTGCCAGATTGTGCGCAATGAAGATAATCGAGAGGCCGAGTCGTGTGCGAAGCGACGCGAACAACTCCAGGATGGTTGCTTGGATCGAAACATCAAGCGCAGATACAGGTTCGTCCGCGATCAAAACATCGGGTCGCACGCTCAGGGCACGTGCAATAGCGATCCGCTGCGTTGGCCGCCGGAGAACTGCCGAGGATAGGCATCCAACGCCGAATCGTCGAGACCAACCAGGCCCATAAGTCGAGATAACTCCGTTGGAATTTCCGTCGGCGTAACGATGGCGTGTACACGGAGCAACTCCGCAAGCATTGACCGGATCGTCATGCGTGGATTCAGCGATGAATACGGATCTTGGTAAATCATCTGGATTCGACGGCGAGTCTGGATGTCGCGTTTGAGCGCAAGCTCTTGCCCATCACACAAAACGCGACCTGTGTCTTGTTGTATTGCTCCGACAAGAACCTTGCCAAGTGTGGACTTACCCGATCCGGATTCTCCGACGATACCGAGTATTTCCCCTCGGCCAAGAGTCACATCGACACCATCGAGGGCGTGTAAGCGGCCACTTCGTCGACCGCCGTACACCTTGGTGATGCCTGTAGCACTCAGTACTGGCGGACTTGCCACAATCTCCTCAACCATGAAGACTCCCGAAAATTATGTCCCGTCGATCGCATGCTGACAACCGATCTACACCTGCTGGAGCCAGTGACTTCGGCCCTTGAAGGCAGCTGGCTACGGCGTAGGTGCATCGTGGTGCAAAAGGGCAGCCGGGAGCCGGGACGCCGAGCGTAGGTGGCAGGCCCGGGATGGGCTTTAATTGACGTTCCGGCTCATCGAAATCGGGGGCGGAGCGAAAGAGTGCCTCCGTATATGGATGTTGGGGACTGTCGTAGAGGTCGCGAACGGGGCCAGCCTCCATGATTTTCCCTGCATACATCACGCTCATTCGGCTGCATGTCTGGCTAATCACCGCCAGATCATGGGTGACAAAAATCAGTGAGCTGCCGACCTCATCGCACAGTGTGGACAGCAGACGGATCACCTGATCCTGAACGGTGACGTCGAGGGCGGTTGTAGGTTCGTCACACAGCACTAGACGCGGTTTACAGGCCAACGCCATCGCGATCATGACGCGCTGTCGGAGCCCGCCGGATAGCTCATGCGGGTAGCTACGTGCTCGTCGGGCAGGGTCCGGGACTCCCGTACGTGCGAGCATGTCAACAGCCAGTTCCGAAGCTTGTTTGCGACTGAGGCCAAGGTGCCGATGCGGGCCCTCAGCAATCTGCTTTCCCACTCGCATGGTCGGGTTGAGCGCAGTCATCGGTTCCTGAAAAATCATCGAAATCCGTGGGCCCATGAGTGATCGACGGGTTGCCGTGTCCATCGTCAGCAGGTTTTTTCCCTCGAACTCAACTGTTCCACCGAGGACATCGACTCCTGCCGGCAGTAGTCCGGCGATGCTGCGGAGCGTCATGGATTTTCCGGATCCTGACTCGCCAACGAGACCGTACTTTTCACCGGCATGGACATCGAACGACACGTCGTCGACCAGGACGGTAGACGAGGACCCGTGTCGCACGCCGACCGTAAGCCCGCTCACCTCGAGGAGAGGTTTCTCAGTGATAGTCGTTGTGGCCTCGGTCATTATCGCGTCAGTCATTACTGCCGCCGTTCTGGTGAGAGCAGTTCGGCAAGCCCGTCTCCGACCAACGAGAGTCCGACGCCGGTGATCACGACGGCGACCCCCGGAAGTACTGCCATCCACCAAAGAGTCGTGATGAATTCCTGCGCATCGGAGATCATTCCGCCCCACTCCGGCGTCGGTGGCACGATCCCCAACCCAAGATAGCCAAGGGTCACAATCACCATGATGTCCAGGACGATGTCCGACATCGCATACACAACAGCCTGCCCAAGAACGTTGCGGCCGATGTGGCGCACCAGCACCCTGGCGTGGCTGAGTCCACCGAGGCGCGCCGCCTGCACGTACTCCTGCTGTCGGGCGACGATGACTTCGCCTCGCACGATCTTGCAGTAAGCGACCCAAGACACTAAAGCAATCGAGATGTAGATGCTCCGTTCCCCGGGGCCTAAGACGAAAACCAGGGCAATAACGAGCACGTACAGCGGAAACGCATAAAAGACGTCAACCACGCGCATGATGACGGCATCAACCCAACCGCCGAGGTATCCGGCGATAGCACCTAGCACTGTGCCGAATGCGAACGGGATTAAGACAGCGAGAAACGCTACCCGGAGATCGACACGGGCTCCGTAAAGGATGCGGCTCAAGACGTCCTGCCCGAGTTTGTCTGTTCCCAGCCAATGTGCTGCGCTCGGTCCCTGCAGCGTGTGAAGAAGGTCCTGCTCCACGGGGTTATAGGGAGTGATCAGTGGCGCCAGTATCGCGATAGCAACCATGAAGGCGATGATTGCTAAACCAGTGATGAGGGAGTTAGTGCGATACCAGGGACGTAGTCGTCTTCCACTGCTAGCGGATTCCATGGTCTCGAGTACAGGCCCGGTGGCGACTGTAGCTGGCGTATGTGCGCCGCTATCGGGGGCGCTTCCCGACGCTATCTCCATCACAGAAGGCCCTTCCTGGAAAGGTTTACGCGCGGGTCCAGAAGCGTATAGACAATGTCGGTGAGTACACCGACGACCACAACGAACACCGCGATGACGAGTACTACGGCCTGGATAGT
>JBDTAR010000049.1:0-9083 GCA_039924545.1 Nakamurella sp.
GCCATCTGGCCTGAAATACTGCCGTCAATCACTTCGTCGCCAACACGGACTCGTAGCCCGCCGGAGATCTTCGGGTCGACGACCACATGGACCAGTACCTGCCGTGCATAGATACCGGATAGCGCGGCACGTAGCCGCTCCAGTTCCGCGTTTGTCAGCGGGGAAGCCGCCGTCGCGATCGCGACAAGTTTGTCGCGGCGCTGCGCGGCCTGCTCTACAAGTTCCGTAACGCCGTGCGCGAAGGTACGCCCGCCAAGGTCTCCCGCTAAGCCAGTCAGAAGGTCCAGCGTGAGCGGGCGCGCCTTGCCAGAGAGCAGGCGCTCGATGATGGCGACGCGTGCGTCGGCACTCGTGGCCGGGTTGTCCAGAACCATAGACAGTTCCGGATTTGCGTCGAGGATGCGGCCGAATCGGAAAATCTCCTCTTCGACATCGTCGAGCTCGCGGGCTCGTTCTGCTTTCAAAAACAAGGCCGTGCGCGACAGCCATCGCACACCATCTACCAGGTCTCGTCCGCTGGACCAGCGTTCGCCAGCGATCAGAGCTATCAGGCCCCCACTCTGTACGTCAACTCGACCGTCGAAGAGTCGGCGAGCAAGTGAAACCCTGGCTTCCGGCGGGGCAGTTTCCTCGGTCAATAGGCGCCGGAGCTGTGGACGCCCGGCCAACACCGCCGCGACTCCCGCCAAGTCGGAGCCGACGGTCGTCAACGCCGCGTCGTCCATCGTCGCAGCTGCCTTGAGCAACTCAACCGTCACCGAGGAGACGGCCTGTTGCGATGCCAGCCCTGCCATCAGTTCTCCAATTCGACCAGGAAGCGGTCGACGGTGCGCCGCTGCCGAGCTTCGTCTTCGAGCGATTCGCCGACGATTTTTCCGGCGAGATCCACCGCTACGCGGCCGAGATCTGCACGCAGCTCGGCGACTATCTGTGCACGTTGCGCGTCGAGTTGTGCCTGGCCAGCAGCCGCGATCCGGTCCGTCTCGGCACGCGCCTTCGCGACAAGATCATCGTGAATCGACTGCGCCTGCGCCTTCGCATCTTCACGAATTCGAGCAGCTTCCTCGCGAGCGCCAGCAAGTTGTTGCTTGTACTCGGCGAGGGCCGCAGCTGCGTCCTCCTGAGCCTGCTCGGCCTTGGCGATTCCGCCTTCGATCGCCGCGGTGCGGTCGGCATACGCCTTTTCGAACATTGGCCATGCGAACTTGCCAAGCACTAACACTAGGACCGCGAAACATACGACCCCTATGACCAACTCTCCCCAGGGCACGCCTAGAACGGCAGGACTGGTTTCCCCAGCTGAACCGCTTGCTTCGGCCAAGAACGCGACCGCCATGATGCTTGGCACGGGCCATCAAACCTTTCAGAAATGTTCACGGAGCAGTAAGTCACCTGACGGCGCAGCTAACGAACCTGGGTCGAGATCACGTGTAGATGAACGGCACAACGAAGCCGAGCAGCGCGAGCGCCTCCGACACCGCAAACCCAAGGAATGCATAGGTGCGGGTAAGGCCGGCCGATTCGGGCTGGCGCGCAGTCGCCTGGATGTAGGCCGCCCATACGATGCCGACGCCGATACCGGGGCCGATAGCGGCCAAACCATATCCAATAGTGCCGAGGTTACCGGCAATATTCACTGTGACCTCAGCGGCTAACGGGGTGAGCATGTGGCAATTCTCCCTTTCGGTGGTTCCCGTCCCCCGCCGATGCGGGTCGGGTGGTAGTCCAAACAGTTTCCGAAAAAACCTTGTAGCTCATCGTGGGTCGGTGTCACCGTTGTTAGACGACGGTTACGTTACGGTATCGACCCCATCCGCAACGGCGATCGAATCAGTGTGAGTCTGCCATGGCGGATTCTAGGTAGATCGCTGTCAGCAAGACGAAGACATAGGCCTGCAAGGCACAGATCAGTAGCTCAAAGAACCACAGACCGACGCTGGCCAGTGCCGGGAGTACCGCGAACGCATAGTTGAGACCGCCGGACTCAAGCAGGTAGATGGTGCCAGCTCCGGCAACGACGACGAGCATGTGCCCGGCGAACATATTGGCGAACAGCCGGACAGCCAGGGTAAATGGTTGCAACAAGATCTTGGACAGAAACTCCAGCGGTACGAGCAGGATGTGCATGGGCCACGGGATACCGGGGATAACACAGGTGGCCTTGAGGTAGCCGACCAAACCGTGCTTTTTTACGCCAACCACGTTGTACAGCACCCAGACCAACACGGCCAATGCCGCAGGAAAGACGAAGTGAGACGTCACGGGGATTGCCGCCACTGGAATGATCTCGTAAATGTTCATCACGAGGATGAACATGAACATAGTCGCCAAAAACGGAGCCCAGCTGCGGCCGGCACGCCCGAGAACCTCGATCGAGATTGAATTACGGACGAAACCGTAGAGGCCCTCGGCAAAGAATTGAAATTTGCTGGGTACCACCGCCGCGCGCCGCCCAGCAGCTACGAAGAAGACCATGATCCCGACCGTGCCGATAATCAACAGGCCGATGATTTTCCAGGAGGCGATAACAGAACCGTCGCCCACCGCGTCGTAGAAGAACGATTCGTTGACCGAGGGCGGTTTGAAGCCACCTCCGTCGCCTTGCAAAGGAAGCAAAGCCGCCAGCGCCGTACTAAAACCCACCGCGTACTACCTCTCCAAGCTGGTCGGATGCGTCCCGGTTCCCGGGTCAGCTGTTCGTGTTGTCTGTTCCTCGGGCGCACGACCATAGCGAGCTACCACCGCATACACGCCGAGTGCCATCCCCAGCACGGCCCCGATCGGCGTAGCGAACCGAGTTCCCCACCAGTGATCGAGTAACCACCCAACGCCGCCCCAGACGAGCAAACCGCCGAAAAGGGTTGACGTCGCAGCCCACCCCATCTGCGCTCCACTGGGGGTGCCTGACGGAGTAGGTCGCTTAAACATGACGATATGACCCTATCAGCCTCGCCGCCCAGATCTACACCCGCCAGAAAACGTCGTTAGTGATGTGGCGCACCTCCCTGCCGCACCGATGGGAGCGTCGTCGCGACCGATTACTACAGCGGATCGACGTAAAAGACCTTGGACACCAAGATGTACCGAAGATGCGCCGACATCCAGGCGACTAAACCCACTACGACCGCGATGGCCATCCACCGAGGTGCGATCGGGCCATGCGGTGGAAGCAGAATGATGACGATCCCAAGTGCCACGATCTTGACGACATACGTCCCCAACGCAGCTGCAAGCACCATATGCGGTGCCTTTTCGCCGATTTTCGCCACGACCAGTGTGGAGAACGTGAAGAAGAGACCCACGATGACGATTCCGGTTGCACCGCCGAGAAAGGCCCGGTAGCCGGAAACCACTGCGGCGACCGTCGTCATCACGATGCCCACTGCCACCAGAACCAACCAGCACAGCCGGAGGTGATCCACTGTCCACGGCCCGCCGGCGCGACTGCGCTCTTCGGCTCGGCGTGCGGCGTCATAGTGGAGTGCTGGGTGGGGGGTACTGGGCTGCGTCATCACCGGTCGCTTCGAGTAGTCGGTTCGGGTTCAACGTGAGAGGAAGTCGGTTCCAGCGTAACCGCAGCGGGAGCCAAGCCCAACGGCTCCAGACGCCGCCTCACGCGGTATCGGGCACGCAGACGCGGCCAGAACGTGGCCACGGCCACAGCAATGAATCCGCCGGTCGCGGGGACCACGACTTCCGTCCATTCGGTGAACGCCAACGCAACTGCACTGCCAGAAATAACCGCTGCCCAGAGATAGAACACCAGGACCGCGCCTCTGTGCGAGTGTCCCACGGCGAGCATACGGTGGTGCAGGTGACGTTGATCTGCGCTAAACGGGTGGCGGCCTTCTTTTGTTCGCCGGACCACCGCCAAGAGGAGGTCTAGCGCAGGTATAAAGACGACCGCGAGTGCGACAAAAAGCGGCGCGAGTGCTGCGACAGTAGTTCGCGCGCCGTAGGTCGACGGGCTAATAGTGCCACCCACCTCGACGATGCCTGCAGCCATTGCCATGCCAATAAACATTGAGCCGGCGTCGCCCATGAAAATTCGAGCGTGGTAGAAGTTGTGCGGCAGAAACCCCAGGCACGCACCGACGAGCGCCACTGCGATGAGAGGGGCCTGAGATGCCACGCTGTCGTTTGCGGACACTTCCAGGACGTGAGCCGAGAACACAAACATGCCGGTGCCAGAAATGGCCGCTACGCCCGCGAGTAGCCCGTCGAGCCCATCGATGAAGTTCATGGCGTTCATCAGCACCAGGGTGATCATCACCGTGGCGAGGGTCGATTGAGCCTGATCCAACGTGACAGTGGTGCCGTGTACGCCGGCGCCGGTGGGTAACCACATGACGATCCATTGCAGACCGAAGAACACCAGAATCGCGGCGGCGAACACTTGCGCAGCCAGTTTGGTGACGGCGTCCAGATCGAACCTGTCGTCCAGCGCGCCCACGATACAAATCACACCGCCAGCGACGATTACCCCTAGCAACTGACTGGATGCTTCGAACGCCTGGTTAAGTTGCGGCAACTGCGATGCGAGTAGCAATGCCACCGTTACCCCGAGATACACACCGATGCCGCCAAGGCGCGGAGTGGGCGTCCGGTGAATGTCGCGGACCCGAATCGGGGTCATTGCGTGCACCTTCACTGCAAAACTGCGCACAATGCCGGTCAGAACAAAGGTAACCAGCATCGCGACGCCGAACACCAGCGCGTACTCGCGCATCGGCAATGTGAAGGTGGGCACCGGTCCGAGAGTAGTCGGGCCGCCGGGCAGACCAATCTGCCGGACTATGCACGCGACTTACTCGAGATCGACAACCTTGCGGATCTGGTCCACATTGACGGCGCCCTCGCGCAACACTCTCGGAGTGACGCCGGTGAGATCAACAATCGTCGACGGCACGCCGACCGGCGCCGATCCACCATCCAAATACACCGCAACATCCATGCCGAGTTGCGCCTTCGCGGCGGAGGACGTCGTCGCTGGCGGCTGCCCAGTGCGGTTGGCGCTGGACACGGCCATGGGCCCCACAGCACGCAACAGATCGAGCGCTACCGGATGCATCGGCATGCGCACCATCACTGTGCCGCCGGTATCCCCAAGATCCCAGGCGAGCGACGGTGCCTGCCGGATCACGAGCGATAGCCCGCCTGGCCAGAAGGCCTCGATCAGGCTGCGAGCGTCATCGCTCACGCTCTGCGCTAAGCCGTCAATGGTGCTCCATGAGCCGACCAGTACTGGCACGGGCATATCGCGGCCGCGACCCTTCGCCGCCAGCAGCGCCGCGACAGCCGAAGAATTGAATGCGTCGGCACCGATGCCGTACACAGTGTCGGTAGGCATCACCACGAGATTGCCTGCCCGGGCAGCCGCCTCGGCAGCCTTCAGTCCTGAGTCGCGTTGATCCGGATCGGCACAGTCAAAAGTACTCACGATGTTCCAGTCTGTCAGGTTCGGTTGACCGCAGTCACCAGTCGTACTCGGCGCGCCGTGACGAACCGTGGACGACCAGCTAAATCGGGATGGTCCTGCACGTCAGCAAGAACCCGACGCACCGACAAAAGCGCCGGAACGGATTCTCCTTGACTCGCATCGTGCTCGATCACGACAAAACCACCCGGCTTGAGAAGACCAGCCGCCGTCGTGATGAGCGGTCGAATCACATCAAGTCCGTCTGCGCCAGCGAATACAGCCTCCGCAGGATCGTGATCGGACACCTCCGGTTCCACCGGCGTTGAGTCGGGCACGTACGGCGGGTTCGCGGTCACGAGGTCTACTAAGCCGTCCAAATCGGCCAGTAGCCGTTCGTCGGCAAAGTCACCGCCCCGCAACTCAATCGGCGTATGCCCGGCAGCCACATGCAGATCCGCATTACGCCTGGCCCAGGCAAGCGCGCCAAGCGAACGCTCCACGCCGTAAACGGTCGCGTCCGGTCGGGCCATAGCGATAGCCAACGCGATCGCGCCGCTCCCCGTACACAGGTCGACCACTACGGGATGCGGTACGCCCACGATGGCTTGCAGCGCGGCTTCGACTAGGACCTCCGTCTCCGGCCGTGGAATAAACACTCCCGGTCCCACTCGTACTGTCACCGCGCCGAGGACTGCGGTACCGGTCAGGTACTGAAGCGGCACGCGACTTTCCCGCTGAAGGATCAAGTCCCGATAGGCCGCAAACTGCTCCGCATCGAGCAATGGATGCAATCCGAGCCGCGTCCGCGAGATTCCCAACAGGTGACCGGCGAGCTCTTCTGCATCCACCTTCGGCGACGGCACCCCCGCCTGAGCCAGTTGCTCTGTGGCAGCCATGATGGCGACCCGCAGAGACTGGCGCCCAGCCGGGCTCGGCGCAGCAGTAGCGGCATTGCCCGAGGGCAGCGTCATACCTGACTCATCTCCGCGTCAATACTTCGCTGTTGTCCCCGGCCAGCCGCGCCGCACGATCTGCGGCGGCCAACGCGTCCAGGACCGCATCCAAGTCCCCGTCAAGAACCTGATCGAGGTTGTACGCCTTATAGCCGACACGATGGTCGGCAATGCGATTTTCCGGGAAGTTGTACGTGCGGACCCGTTCAGATCGGTCGACGGTACGAACCTGCGAGCGTCTGGCATCCGCCGCGGCCGCGTCAGCGGTCTCGCGAGCAGCGACCAGCAAGCGCGATCGCAAGATACGCATGGCCTGCTCCCGGTTCTGAATCTGCGACTTTTCGTTCTGACAAGAGGCCACGATGCCAGTGGGCAAATGCGTGATCCGCACTGCCGAGTCGGTCGTGTTCACCGACTGTCCACCGGGCCCAGATGACCGGTAGACGTCGACCCGCAGGTCGCCCGGGTCTATCGACACATCGACATCCTCGGCCTCCGGAGCCACGAATACTCCGGCCGCAGACGTATGGATACGGCCCTGCGATTCGGTCACCGGCACGCGCTGCACGCGGTGCACCCCGCCCTCAAATTTGAGCCTCGCCCACACACCGTCTGATGGCGCCGGGTTGCCAGGTGCCTTGACCGCAACAGTGACCGACGTATAGCCGTGCAAATCCGATTCTGCCGCGGCGAGTACCTCGGTCTTCCAGCGGTGTTGCTCGGCATAGCGCAGATACATGCGCAGCAGATCGCCAGCGAAAAGCGCCGACTCCGCGCCGCCCTCCCCCGCCTTGATCTCCAGAATCACATCTTTCGCATCGTCGGGATCACGGGGAGCCAACAACTCCAGAAGGTGCGACTGCAGCACTTCCTGACGGGCAGCAAGAGACTCGGCTTCGTCAGCGAAGGAATGATCCTCGGCGGCGAGCTCGCGTGCCGCGGAAAGGTCGCCTTCAACAGTGGCGAGATCGTTAACGGCGTTGACGATGGGCGCGAGCTCCGCGTATCGCCGACCCACCCGACGCGCGCGCTTCGGATCCGAGTGCAGTGCCGGGTCGGACATCTCCCGCTCCAGCTCGTGATACTCGCCGACAATCTCACCGACGCGATCGGAGTGCTCACCCGCTTCGTGTGCCATATTCCCCTGCTCGTCAAATTTCGCGGTCTCCATCAAGTCCAACTGCTGCCGTACGTGTCCTTACCTACGCTGCCTCATGTGCGGTTAACTACATACGTCATGTGCGGTTGCCTGCATACGTCGCAGCACACACGGCGCCGTATACAAACAACGGCGCCCGCGGGCCACAAGATGACCGCGCGGGCGCCGTTTTGGTAGCTAGTGAGTCCGCTTGCCGTAACGCGCCTCGAACTTCGCCACACGACCACCGGTGTCTAGAATCTTCTGCTTACCGGTGTAGAACGGGTGGCACGCCGAGCAAACCTCGACGCGGATCTGGCCGCTGGCCACGGTCGAATGCGTGGTGAAGTGGTTCCCGCAACCGCAGGTCACTTCGGTCTCGATGTAGTCCGGGTGTATTCCGGTCTTCATGGTGTTCCTCTCAAGGTACAGCCGCCGGGTCGCAAGCGCGGGTGCGCCTACGGGAACCGGGACGGAGCCCACTAATTATGCCAGAACTAGCAGCGCCCCGGTGACCAGGTATGACGTAGTTCTCGTCTGTGCTCATTCCGACCGTCTTCGCCACGTCATTCTCGGCAGTACACAACCGGCGATACTCACACCGACTCCTGGCCTGTTCGCGCCCGGTTAAGGTTCGTACGTGGGAATTGTTCTAGCGTTGATTTCTAGTGTGCTGTGGGGCATCGCCGACTTCGCCGGCGGCACGGTAACGAGACGCTTGCCGGTTCTCACGGTCGTCGCAGCGTCGCAGGCCTCCGGGCTCCTCATCGCATCCGTCGTGGCAGCTGTGACCGGCGCGTGGACCGCGCCACTTGGCTACTTGCCCTGGGCGATCGCTGCCGGAATTGCTGGCGCGGTCGGTCTTCTCGCCTTCTACGAAGCACTAGCCCGCGGGACCATGGGTATCGTTTCGCCCATTGCCGCACTCGGTGTCATCGTGCCCGTTGTTGTCGGACTGGTGATCGGGCATTGGCCGTCAGTGATTGTGGGCATTGGATTCGCGCTTGCGATTATCGGGATCGTGGCAGCCAGCGGCCCGGAGCGCTCCGCCGGCAAAAGCATGCGCCCGGTGCTGTTGGCGCTCATTGCTGCCACTTGTTTCGGCGCCGTACTGACTTTGATCGCGAAGGGTGCGGCCTCGTCACCCGTCATGACGATGGTGGCCATGCGAGCCACGTCAGTTTCTATGCTGTCCGTCGTTCTGGTGGTGAATCTCTTCCGGGCTAATACGGGTAAGCCCGACCGGTCGACCGCAGCCAGGCAACCAGCCTCCATGGGCATCTGGGTGATCGTAATGACCGCCGGAGTATTCGATGTCAGCGCAAACCTCACCTATGCATATGCAAGCACACTCTCTGCGCTGACCATCGTCGCGATCCTCGGCTCGCTCTATCCAGCGGTGACAGTCGCATTGGCTCGAATTGTGCACGGGGAGCGCATGACGCACATACAACATGTGGGAATCGTGGTGGCGTTGGCTGGCGTCGCGCTCATTGCCGGTTGGGCTTAAGCCCGAGCACACATACACCCGAGCACACATACAAAGGTGCGGACCGGTTGTGCGGGTGCGGAC
>JBDTAR010000050.1:0-3172 GCA_039924545.1 Nakamurella sp.
GCACAATGGCCGTGAATACCGCCTCTCGGCGGGTCATGGAGAAGGCCGGTTTGCGTTTCGTGCGCACTTTCGACGCCGACTGGCCCGTTCGGATCCCGGGCGACGAGCACGGCGACGTGGAATACGCCCTGACCAGGCAGGAATGGGAAAAAACACGGCCCATCGCGACACCTGTTGTGCAGGGAGAGCGGTCGCTAGGCTCGCGAAAGCGCCTCTAGCCACCGCGGCTAGCGCGCGAGCGATCCAGATGAGTCGTCCGCGGGCTCCGTTCTCGGCGGGAGGGTAAGGGAAAATGGCGAGGATGTCATTGAACGGCCCGGCCGGGGCGATGAATGAGTAGGAGACGAGACATGTTGCGGCGATCGGGCACGCAGGCGGCACGTCAAACGGGAAGCAAGCGTGCTGCACTTCGTGATTCCGGGGCCGCCGCGCGGCGCGGTTCGCCGACCGGATTCTTTTTGGCTTCCGATGAGGTCACCGCAACTATGTATCCCTCCATCGCGGGTCGCTTTCCTGGTTACCGGCTGATTGCTGGTAGCGCGCCGAGGTCGAGGGCGTTGCCCATTTCTTCAGGGAGGTCCTGCTCGCGGTCTAGGTAGCGCTGGAGCGTGGCGGGGTTGTTCCAGCCCATGTAGCGCATGATGCGGTTGTCGTCGTAGCCGGTGCGATGCAGCTTGGTGGTGACGGACTTGCGTGCCCCGTGTGAGTGGAACCAGGTAGAGCCGTGCTCGCTGTAGAGGAAACGGATTGCGTTCATCACGTTCGTTGGATCGCGAAATTTCGCCGGGCCGGTGAGCGCCCCGAAAATCGGTAGTTCCGGCTGCGTCCGCCACGGCATGTCGAAGGCCTCAGCCCGGGCGGCCAGCATGGCGACAGCGCTAGGGGAGAGTGGTACGACCCGGCAGCCGGCAGGACTCTTGGTCATGCCGCGCAACAGCCCCTGCTTGATGATGCTGGTGAGCGTCGCATTGATCGAGAGATGGTCCGGCGGGATCGTGACGGTCG
This sequence comes from Nakamurella sp., assembly GCA_039924545.1. GTDB lineage: Bacteria > Actinomycetota > Actinomycetes > Mycobacteriales > Nakamurellaceae > Nakamurella. Next base: position 1,006 of record JBDTAR010000050.1, read on the forward strand.
CGGTTTCCGGTTGGCGCGTGTCCCAGCTTGGTCGCAGCACTTGGACCGCTGCGGGGGAGTCGGTGAGGTTCACATCGCACCAGCGCAACGCAAGGGCTTCGCCCACGCGGCAGCCCACCGAGAACAGCAGCCAGCTCAGGTCAGCAATGTCTTGTGGATTGGAAAACCTGCCTCCCTTGCTGCTACGTGTGCGCGGCCCGACTTGCCGCCCGGCGCGATGATCGGCGATCAACGCCGTCATGAGGTGCCGCACCTCGTCGTTTGTCGGGGCGCGACCATGGTCCAGCCCGTCCGGTTTCTTCGCGCGGGTCCGGTAGTCATTCTGGTCGAGCTTGCGGAATCGGAGGCCCACGGCGGGATTTGCCGTCGTCAACTCGAAATCGCGTGCCCGATGGAAGACCGCGTGCCCGATGGAAGACATTGCGCAACACGGTTCGTGCCCGATCCGCAGCAACCGGACCGCTGCCGTCCGCGATCGTCAGCAGCAGCGCCTTGATGTGGCCTTCCGTGACGTCCGCAGGCGCGAGGTTCGCGATTCTTGTGAACGCCGTGGCCGCCGGGCTCTTCGATCGGGCCTTAGGTAGCCCGTGCTTCGCATCCGCCGGGACTCCCAGCGATCGCGGCGATCGCGTCTTTCTTGGCGGTCGCGGTGCGTGACATCTGGAACGACGTCAGCCATCCGTTGTCGAGGTATCCGGCCCGTTCGCGAGGCCGCCAGCGGCCGTCGGCCAGCTTCGTCGTGCTGACGCTGCCGATTCTTCCGTGTGCAAGCGGAACTTGCGCCATGCGGGCACGGTACTCCAAAACGTGTCGTCATGGCGTGTCACGGAATCAATTTAGTCGTCGCCCGGCGCTCCGACGGCATCATTAATGCAGGTAAGCAATCTATTCAGTGCGCCCGGCAGGATTCGAACCTGCGACCTGAGGATTAGAAGTCCACTGCTCTATCCAACTGAGCTACGAGCGCCAACTGCGGAGACGCGCATTGACCCGCTACCGGGCTTTGCGACCAGTACAGCCTAAACCGCGCGGCGATGGCATGTCACCGGCCTGGTACAGCGTGACGACTCTGTGATGTGTAGCCGGACACTTCGATCGTGTGTCGAACCCACGTAGGCTCTGAGTCGTGCTGGAGCCAGATGTTGTTGGAGGGGAATCACCGGATTGCCGGATTCGCCGATGAATGAGACCGAATCCGCCCAGACCTCTCTCGTGGGGTCGAGCGAACATATGGACACCGTCATACCTGGATTACTGACCACATCTGCGCAGCCGAGCGTGGGCGCTCGGCGGTGGCGCGTTGGCGTCGTCACCGCAACTGCCGCGCTCGTCACGGCCTGTGTAGCCGTGGCCCTTGCCGCGATTGTGCCCGCTCGCGCGATTATTCAGGGGTTGCCTGACGCGGGTGAATTTACTCAACTCGCGTTGCCCGCGGTGACTGGCCTGTTCGATCTCATGGCTGCTGTCACTGTCGGCTGGCTGCTGGGAGCCGCCGCGCTTGCTCCACCGCAGAAATCGGGGATCGTGGATGTGGGCGGCTATCGCTGCCTGCGCGCCGCATCGCTCTCTGCGATGGTGTGGGCAGCATCTGGGCTCGCGTTGGTGCCGCTCACCGTTGCCGACGCGCTCGGCCGGCCCCTCGCGGACACACTCAACGCCGACGCGATGTCGACAGCACTCGGCGTCCTGGCATCGGCCCGCGCCGCACTGATCGCCGTCGGAATTGCCATCGTCATCGCGATCGCCTCGCGCTTGGTGATGCGAATCGGCTGGGTCTTCGTGCTCCTCGCACTAGCACTGTTCGCGCTGGTACCCATTGCGCTCGGTGGGCATGCTGGTCAGGTCGAGAATCACGATTTCGCAGTCGACAGCATGATTTTCCATCTGTTTGGCGCGGCACTATGGGTAGGCGGCCTCATTGCGCTGATTGGACTGGCCAAGCAGAAGGTGCGACATATCGATGTCGTCGCGCGCCGCTATTCCACATTGGCGCTCATCGCGATCGTGGCCGTGGCTATTTCTGGCGTCATCAACGCGCTCCTTCGGATTCCGCTTCTTTCCGAAATGTGGACCACGGCATACGGGCGTTTGGTCGCAGCGAAGATCGTATTGCTCGTCGTCCTAGGTGCGGTCGGCTACCTGCATCGAAGCAAAACGTTGCCGCAGA